>NZ_JBHWIE010000035.1:0-45835 GCF_042732085.1 Actinosynnema sp. NPDC059797 | reverse complement strand
GCCGCAGGTCCTCCAGCAGCGGGTTGCCGCTGTGCGAGGACACCAGCAGCACGCCGCCGACGTGCCCGGCGGCGATGAACCGGCTGGTGCGCTCGCGCTCGACGTCGCTGCCCGCGGTCATCAGCAGCAGCGGCACGTCGTGCTCGGCCAGCGCTTGCGTGCAGCCCTGGAGCAGGACGCTGAAGTTGGGGTCCTCGAACAGCCGCTGCTGCGGCTCGGTGAGCACGAACGCCACCGAGTGCGCCCGCTGCGTCACCAGGCTGCGCGCCGCCGAGTTGGCGACGTAGCCGGTGGTGCGCACGGCCCGGCGGACGGCCTCCAGCGCGCTCGGGCTGACGTTGCGCCCGCCGTTGAGCGCCCGCGAGACCGTCCCCCGGGACACGCCCGCGGCGGCGGCCACGTCGTGGATGGTCGCCCGACGGCGTGCCTTGTCGCGATCGACGGTCATACCTTCCTCACGCCTTCACCGAACCCGAGAGCAGGTCCACCCGCCAGTACCGCTGGAGCAGCAGGAACAACCCGATCAAGGGTAGAACGGACACCAGCGAGCCGGCGACCACGAGGGTGTAGAGGGCGGGCGTGGTGTTGCCCTGGTTGAGCAGCGTGTAGAGGCCGAGGGTGACCGGGAACTTGCCGTCGTCGCCGAGCATGACGAACGGCAGCAGGAAGTTGTTCCAGATGGACGCGAACTGGAACAGGAACACCGTGACCAGGCCCGGCAGCATCATCGGCAGCGCGATCGAGACCAGGACGCGGGTCTCGCCGGCGCCGTCGGTGCGGGCGGCCTCCACCACGTCGTCGGGCACGGACGCCGCCGCGTGGATGCGCGCCAGGTAGATGCCGTACGGGCTGATCACGCTGGGTAGCAGCACGGACAGGTAGGAGTCGGTCAGCCCGACCTCCGCCAGCAGCAGGTACTGGGGGACGGCCAGCACCACCGAGGGCACCAGCACGCCCGCGATGAGCGCGTTGAAGAACAGGTCCCGGCCGCGGAAGGAGTACTTGGCCAGCGCGAACCCGGCGGCACCGGACACGGCCGCCGACAGCAGCGCGCCCACGCCCGCGTACAGCGCGGAGTTGGCCACCCACCGCCAGAACAGGCCGTCGCGGTGGTCGGACAGGTCGCCGAGGTTCGCCAGTAGCGACGAGCCCAGCTCGAAGGTCGTGGTGGAGAACAGCTCGCCGCTGCTCTTGGTCGCCGCGACCAGCACCCAGGCCACGGGGAACAGGCAGTACAGCGCGCCGAGCAGCAGCACCAGCGTCGGCAGCACGGGGCGGCGGGCGTTCACCGCAGGCCCCCGAACCGGCGGGTGGCCCGCAGCAGGCCGAACGAGATCACGCCCGTGCCGAGCCCGATCAGCACCGAGGTGGCCGCCGCGGAGTGGACGTCGCCCCGGGCGAAGGCGTCCTGGTAGACCTTCATCAGCGGGGTCCAGGTGCGGGACAGGGAGTTGGTCAGCGGCGCCAGCGTGGTCGGCTCGGCGAACACCTGGAGCGTGGCGATGACCGAGAACAGCGTGGTCAGCACCAGGGCTGGGGCCAGCATGGGCACCTTGACCCGCAGGGCGACCTGCAACGGCGTGCAGCCGTCGACGCGCGCCGCCTCGTAAAGGTCGCGCGGGATGGCGCGCAGCGCCGTGTAGAGGACGACCATGTTGTAGCCCACGCCGCCCCAGACCGCGATGTTGGCCAGCGCGAAGTAGATGCCGGTGGGCGACAGGAAGTCCACCTCCGGGGCCGCCAGCCCGCGCAGCGCCTGGTTGAGCGGGCTGGTGGCGGGCAGGTACAGGAAGCCCCACAGCAGCGTGGCGATCACGCCGGGGATCGCGTAGGGCAGGAAGATCGCGATCCGGGCGAACCCGCGCGCCCGCACCCGCTCCTCGTCCAGCAGCAGCGCGAAGACCAGCGCCAACCCCAGCATGGTCGGCACCAGGATGCCGCCGTAGACCAGCACCCGCACCACGCCCGCGCCCAGTTCGGCGTCGGTGAACGCGCGCACGTAGTTGTCCAGGCCGGCGAACACCTCGCTACGGCTGCCCCTGCCCAGCCCGAGCCCCTTGACCTCGACGCGGAACAGGCTCAAGTAGACGGTGTAGCCGATGGGCAGCAGGAACGCCAGGGCGAACAGCACGACGGCCGGCGCGACGAAGGCGTACGGCGCCGCGCCGGCGGTCGTGGGCCGCGCGGTGGTCTTCCTCATCCGACCGGGAACCCGTTCGCCTTCAGGTCGGCGAGGGTCGCCTCCTGCACCTCGGCCAACGCGGGCACCAGGTCCGCCCCCGCCGCGATCGCCTCGCCGAAGGCGTTCTTGTAGGTGGTGTAGGCGACGTTCACGTTGGGGCCCCAGGTGAAGCTCGCCGCGGTGTCCGCGATCTCGGCGACCCGGTCGTAGAAGTCGGGCTGGTTGGCGAAGAACGCGGGCGGCTCGGCCAGCGCGCCGCCGGTCTGCGCGGCGGTCGCGGCGGGGTAGACGCCGCTCTCGGTCACCAGGGCGGAGACGGCTTCGGGGTCGGTGTTGAGCCACACCGCGAACTCGGCGGCGACCCGCTGGTGCTCCGAGCCGGCGGTCACGGCCGTGGTGGAGCCGCCCCAGTTGCCGGTGCGCGGCGACGCCGGGTCCCACTGCGGCATCGGCGCCATGGCCCACTTGCCCTTGGTGCTCCCGGCGTTGCCCTGGAGCACGCCGGGCGCCCACACGGCGCTGAGCCAGCCGATCTGGACGCCGTCGTTGAGCGCCTTGTTCCACTCCGGCGTGTACATCGGCGACTTGTCCACCGCGCCCTCGGCGACCAGGCCGCTCCAGTACGCGGTGACCTTGCGCGAGGCCTCGTCGTCGACGGCGACCTTCCACCTGTCGCCCTCCACCGACCACCACTGGCCGCCGGCCTGCTGGACCAGGCCCGCGAACCAGCCCGGGTCGTTGGAGGAGAAGGTGCCCAGGAACCTGTCGGGCGCCTCGGCGCGCAGGTCGCGCGCCGTCCGCGCGTAGTCGTCCCAGGTCTTCGGCACGGTCAGGCCGTACTGCTCGAACAGGTCGGCGCGGTAGTAGAACATCATCGGACCGGAGTCCTGGGGCACGGCGTACACGCCGCTGCCGCCGAGCGTGACCTGGTCCCACACGCCCGGGGCGAACCGGTCCCTCGCCCCGCCCGCCACCTCGGAGACGTCGGCCAGCACGTCGTTGCTCACCAGGGTCGGCAGCGCCTGGTACTCGACCTGGGCCAGGTCCGGCGGGTTGCCGCCCTTGGCACTGGTCAGCAGCTTGGTCACCAGGTCGTCGCCCGACGCCTGCTTGCTCACCACCACCTCGGCGCCCGGGTGGCCGGCGTTCCACCGCCCGACGACCTCTTCGATGCCGGGCGCCCAGGACCAGAAGGTCAGCTCGACGGGGCCGCCGGCGTCCCCCGCGTCGCCGCCGCAGCCGGCGAGCAGGGCGAGTCCGAGTCCGACGGCGAGGGACTTCTTCACCAGATCGAGTCGCATGGGATCTCTCCGGGGTGTACGCGTCGCCGACGCCCTTGCCGGCGGGAACCGCGCTGTGAACGTGCACAGTAGTTTTGCGGCCCTGGACCGTGTCAACCACTTGACACTGCCTTGTTGCACGTCGTTAATCGGCGTTGGAACTTGTGCACGTTCACAGCCGCAGGGGTGTTCATGGCGTTCGGGGTCTCGCGTCCGGGTGGTCCGTCCTGGCCGGTGGGTGTGAGCGGTCTGGTGTACGGCGGCGACTACAACGCGGAGCAGTGGCCCGAGCAGGTGTGGGCCGAGGACGTCGAGCTGATGCGCCGGGCCGGGGTGAACCTGGTCAGCGTCGCCATCCACTCGTGGGCGCTGCTGGAACCCCGCCCCGGCCAGTTCGACTTCGGCTGGCTGGACCGGCTGCTCGACCTGCTGCACGGCGCGGGCGTGTCGGTCAACCTCGCCACGCCCACGGTCGTGCCGCCCGCCTGGCTCTACCGCGCCCACCCGGAGATCCGGCCGGTGACCCGCGAGGGCGTGGTCCTCGACCGCGGCTCGCGCGCGACGTTCTGCCCCAGCTCACCCGCCTACCGCGACGCCGCCGCGCGCGTCACCCGCGCCCTCGCCGCCCGCTACGCCGGCCACCCCGCCCTGGCGCTGTGGCACGTGCACAACGAGTACGGCGCGCCGCTGGGCGCCTGCTACTGCGCGGAGTCGGCCCGCGCCTTCCGCCGCTGGCTGCGGACCCGCCACGGCAGCGCGGACGCGCTCAACGCGGCCTGGGGCACCACCTTCTGGGGCCAGCGCTACGAGGACTGGGACGAGGTCGAACCGCCCCGCGCCACGGCCACCGCGAACAACCCGGCGCAGGAGCTGGACTTCATGCGGTTCTGCTCCGACGAGCTGCTGGCCTGCTACCGCGCCGAGCGCGACCTGCTGCGCGAGCACTCGTCCCTGCCGGTCACCACCAACTTCATGACCGCCAACTGCAAGTCCGTCGACTACTGGCGGTGGGGCGCGGAGGTCGACGTGGTGGCCAACGACCACTACCTCACCGCCGAGGCAGAGCGGCCCCACGTGGACCTGGCCCTGGCCGCCGACCTGACCCGCGCGGTCGCCGACGGGCAGCCGTGGATGCTGATGGAGCACTCCACGAGCGCGGTCAACTGGCAGCCGCGCAACATCGCCAAGCGGCCGGGCGAGATGGCCCGCAACAGCCTGGCGCACGTGGCCAGGGGAGCGGACGCGGTGATGTTCTTCCAGTGGCGGGCCTCCCGGTTCGGCGCCGAGAAGTTCCACTCCGCGATGGTCCCGCACGCCGGCACGGGCAGCCGGGTGTGGCGCGAGGTGGTGCGGCTGGGCGAGGACCTGGCCTCGCTGCGCGAGGTCCGGGGCAGCCTGGTCCGCGCCGACGTGGCGGTGGTGTGGGACTGGGAGTCGTGGTGGGCGCTGGAGCTGCCCTGGCGGCCCTCGGTCGACCTGGGCTACCGGGAGCGGGTCGGCGCGTTCTACGAGCAGCTGTGGGACGCCCACCTGACCGCCGACTTCGTCCCGCCGGAGGGCGACCTCGCCGACTACCGGCTGGTCGTGGTCCCGTCGCTGTACCTGACCACCGCGCCGGCGGCGAAGGTGCTGGCCGACTACGTGGCGGGCGGCGGCACGCTGGCGGTCTCGTGCTTCTCCGGCGTCGTCGACGGCAACGACGCGGTGCACCCCGGCGGCCACCCCGGCGCGCTGCGCGACGTGCTCGGCCTGACCGTGGAGGAGTTCCTGCCGCTGCGCCGGGGCGAGCGGGTCTCGCTGACCGGCGGCCTCACCGGCGACGTGTGGGCGGAGGACGTCCGGCCGGCCGGCGCCCGGTCCGTGCTGGACTACGCCGACGGCCCGGCCGCCGGCGGTCCCGCCGTCACCCGCAACCGGTTCGGCGCGGGCAGCGCCTGGTACCTGTCCACCCGGCTGCGCGGCGAGTCGCTGGCCCGGGTGCTGCGGCAGGTCGGCGACGACGCCGGCCTCGCGCCCGTCGACCTGCCCCGGGACGTGGAGGTCGTGCGCCGCCACGGCGTCCACGCCGACTACGCGTTCGTGATCAACCACACCGGTGCGCCCGCCGAGGTGGCGCTGAGCGGGATCGACCTGCTCACCGGCGCGGACTGGCCCGCCGGCGTCACCGTGCCCGCCGGCGGCGCGGCGGTGCTGCGCCTGGCGTGACCGGGAGCCCACCGGCGGCCGGCATTCGCCCGGTTGCCCTCCCGGGGACGTGGGTAGCCTCCGGGCACGCGGAGCCGGACGGGCTGGATGGGGGAGGTCGATGCAGACGGGAAGCGGGTTGCGCTGCGACGTGCGACCGGTGGAGGACTGCCTCGTGGTGAGCCCGAGCGGTGTGCTCGACGTGGCCAACTACGCCTCGCTGCGCAACACCCTGCTCAAGTGCGCCGTCGAGCAACCACGGGCCGTGGTGGTGGACCTGTCGGACCTGGAGGTCCGGGGCGAGTACCTGCTCAGCGTCTTCGCCGCGGTGTGGCTGCGGACCTGCGACTGGCCGACCGTGCCGCTGCTGCTCGCCGGGGCGACCGGGCACCTGCCGGAGGGCACGGCGCTGCGCCGGTACGTGGCCGTGCACGGCACCGTCGCCGACGCGCTGGCGCACGTCGACCGGCCCGCGCCGAGCCGGCGGGCGCACCGGGTGCTGCCGCGCGCCACCGGCAGCCCCCGGGCCGCGCGGGCGTTCGTCCGCGAGGTGTGCGCGACCTGGTCGGTGCCCGAGCAGGTCGTGCACACGGCGGTCCAGGTGGCGTCGGAGCTGGTGACGAACACCGTCCTGCACGCGAGGTCGGAGGCCCGGCTGCGGCTGGAGCTGCGGGGCGCCAGGCTGACCGTCGCGGTAGCCGACGACGACCCGGCGGCGGCGGTGCTGCGGGACCCCGGCGGTTCGCCGCAGCGGGGAGGGGGGATGCTGCAGGTGGCGCAGCTGGCCCTGACGTGGGGGTGCGTGCCGGACCCGGTGAACGGGACCAAGGTCGTCTGGGCGGTGCTGGACGCGGGCGCCCGCTGAACCCGGCGCCCGGGTCACCCCGGGCCGGAGGGCTCCATCACCAGTATCGCGCCCCAGGCGGCGCCGTCCTGGCGGCGCATCGGCGCGACGATCACGCGGACCGTGGTGTTGCGACCGCGTCGGTTGATCGCGTCGAGCATGAGCACGTCGTCGGTGTCCGTCCCGGACAGCGCCGCGCGGACCGCCGAGCGCAGCTCGCCGACCGGCAGGCCGATGTCCAGGTTGAGCAGGTGCTCGCCCACGGCCTCGTCGCGGCGCAGGCCCCACAGGTCCTCGGTGCCCCGGTTCCACACCATCACCCGCAGGTCGGGGTCGACGACGATCACGCCGAAGCGCACGGAGGTCAGGATCGCCTCCAGGAAGTCGTTGACCTGGTCCAGCTCGGCGCTGCGCTCGCGCAGGGTGTCGTTGATGGCCTGGAGCTCGTCGTTGGTCGACTGGAGCTCCTCGTTCATGGTCTCCAGTTCCTCGTTGGTGGACTGGAGCTCCTCGTTGGTCGTCTCCAGCTCCTCCACCGTGGACTGGAGTTCCTCGTTGGTCGTCTCCAGTTCCTCATTGGTGGACTGGAGCTCCTCGTAGGCCGATTCCAGTTGCCGGTTGGTGTGCTCCAGCTCCTCCAGCAGCTTGCGCGCCGCGGTGACGTCGTGGAAGACGATGGTGACGCCCAGCAGGCCGTTGTCGGCGTGGACCAGCGGGTTGACGTGGATCTCGAACCAGACCGCGTCGCCCGGCGAGCGGGACCACTCGACGTCCTTGATGCGGATCGCGCGGCGCTCGACCTTGCACTGCTCGACGTAGCCGCGCAGCTCGACCGGCCGGTAGGAGACCTCCAGGTCGCGCAGCGGCCGGCCGATGTCGCGGTGGGAGAGCCCGAACGTGATCTCGGCCTGCTGGTTGACCAGCGCGACGATGTCCTCGCCGGTGACGACGACCTGGGCGACCGGCCCGGCGGAGAACGCGTGCTCGCGCAGCTCGGCCAACCCCCCGACGTCGCGGGTGCGGTCGGGCGCCCCGGAGTGGGTGACGAGGTTGCTCACGCCCGTCGCCGCGCCGGGTGCCCGGCGGAACGTGCGGCGCTTGAGGTCGACCGGGTCGAAGATCCTGGTGTGCGAGAGCAGCATCTCGGCCTTGCCCAGGAACAGCATCCCGCGCGGCGACAGCGCGAAGTGGAACCGGTTGAGGATCTTGCCCTGGGTCTCCGCGTTGAAGTACATGAGGGTGTTGCGGCAGACCAGGAGGTCTATCCGGGAGATGGGGGCGTCCTGGACCAGGTCGTTGCGGCCGAAGATGACCGACCGGCGCAGGTCCTTGCGGAACACGTGCCGGTTGCCCTGCTGGTCGAAGTACCGCTGGAGCTGCTCCTCGGTGAGGTTGTGCACCTCGGCGGCGGAGTACGACGCCTGCCGCGCCTGCGCCAGCGCCTCCTCGTCGACGTCGGTGGCGTAGATCTTGACCCGCTGCCGGAACCGCTCGGGGCCCAGCGCGTCGGCGAAGGCCATGGCCAGGCTGTACGCCTCCTGCCCGCCCGCGCAGCCCGCGCTCCACACCCGCACCGGGTCGTCCGGGCCGCGCTCGGCGAGCAGCAGCGGGATGACGTCGGCGCGGACGTGCTCCCACGCCTCGGCGTCCCGGAAGAAGTCCGTGACGTTGATCAGGATGGTGTTGAACAGCGCGTCGAACTCCTCCGGGTTGACCTGGAGGAGGTCCGTGTAGTCGCCGAAGTCGTCGATGCCGACCTGGGCCATCCGCCGCCGCACCCGGCGGGCGAGGCTGGTGCGCTTGTAGCCGGTGAAGTCGAACCCGCGTGCTTCTTTGAGGTGCTTGAGGACGGCTTCGAACTTGCTGTCCGGCTCGGCGGGTTCGGGGCTCACGGGGGTGGAGGTTACCCGCCGCGCCGGCGGCGGCGCGTGCGCCGGTGAGCCTGTCAGCCGATCAGCCGGTCCGGTCACCGCTCGTGGCGTCCTCGTCCTCGGGTTCCTGTTCGCCCTGACCGAGCAGGAACCCGCGGAGCACGTCCACCGCGCGGACGGACTCCTCCAACCGGCCCTGGTACTTCTCGGCCTGGCGACCGTCGCCGCGGGCGCGGGCGGCGCCCATCATCCGCTCGGACAGCCGCACCTTCTCCTCCAGCGTGCGCAGCGCCGTCCAGAGCGCCTTCTCGAAGGCGTCGCCCTGCGCCTGGGCCAGGGCCTCCACCGACCACGCGTGCCCGATCTGGCACCGGAAGCGCAGCGTGCCGGGCTGGAGTTCGTTCAACACGCCGTTGCAGTCCGGGCACGTGTACCCGCTGGCCTCGCCGATCATGCCCGTGCCGCCCACCCTCTCCCGCCAACCCCGGACGATCCGGTCCTCCTGCTCCACCTGCGGCGGCGCGGGCGGCGCGGAGGACGGCGCCACCGGTTCCCGGGCGAGTTCCGCCAGCACGGCGCCCAGCCCCGCGGCGGGCAGCACGCGGTCGGCCCGGACGTGGCGCAGCACGTTCTCCGGCATGCCGGGGTGCAGCGCGTCCTCCGGCGACTGCACCACGACCCGGCCACCGCGGGCGCGGACCGCCACCGCGCCCGCCACGCCGTCGTCGAGGACGCCCGACAGGACGGCGCAGGTCACCCGCGGGCCGCGCGCG
The DNA here is from genome assembly GCF_042732085.1 of Actinosynnema sp. NPDC059797. NCBI lineage: Bacteria > Bacillati > Actinomycetota > Actinomycetes > Pseudonocardiales > Pseudonocardiaceae > Actinosynnema > Actinosynnema sp. NPDC059797. The sequence goes on along the minus strand of NZ_JBHWIE010000035.1, from coordinate 36,701 downwards.
ATGGCGGCGGACCGGAACAGCGCGTCGACCGCGGGCCGGTGCCCGTTCTCGGTCGGGCCGTGGGACAGCGCGAACCGGTCCTCCACGACGAGCAGGTGGTGGTCCGGCAGCGCCACGAAGACCCGGCCGGGCGTCAAGGGCATCCCCGTCCGCGCGAAGACCGCGGGCAGCGGGCCGGAGCGGTCCAGGATCGCGGGCAACGCGCTCGCGCCGCCCGGGGGCATGTGCAGCACCACGGCCACCGCCGCGGGCAGGTCGGCGGGCAGGCCCGCGACCAGCGCGCGCAGCGCCTCCACCCCGCCGGCCGAGGCGCCCACCACGATCAGGTCACGGTGCGCCTCGGGCATGGGGCTCCCTTCCTCCGCCGGTGTGCACCGACCGTAGTGCCTCGACCGGGTGGCCGCGATGGGGCGGGCTGCCCGCGCCGGGCCGCGGTAGCCGCGGTGGGCCTTGGCGGGCTGCGCCGGCCGCGGTGGGCCGTGCGGGCTGCGGCGGTCCCCGGCGGCTCGTGGCCGGGTCACGTCGTCGGGTCACGTCGTCGGGTCACGTCGTGGGTGGTCGGCTCAGTCCGTTCTGCACCGCCTGCCGCGAGGCCGCGGCGGCCTGCCGGTGCTCCTCGGCCTGGCGCAGGTGGTGCTCCCGGTCCGCTTTGAGCCCGTTGGCGGCGATCTTCTCGTGCATGGCGGCGGCCCGCTCGTGCGCGTCGGCGGCGGAGAGGTAGGCGGCCATGGTGCGTTGCAGGCGGTCGGCCGCCCGCGCCGCGGCCTGCTGGGCCCGGCGGTTGGCCTCGGTGAGGTGCCGGGGGCCGGAGGCGCCGGTCCTCGGGCCGTTCGAGGCGAGCCGTTCGTGCAGCTCGCCCGCCCGGACGCCCGCCTCCTTGGCCGCCTGGCGGGCCAGCTCCGCGGTGTCGCGGGCGTCGATGCCGGTGTCGGAGATGATCTCGGCGAGCCGCCGCACCTTGATGTTCAGCTTCTGCGAGGCGGCCGACAGCAGCTGGAACGCCTGGTCGGACTTGATGTGGTGCCGCTGCATCAGGATGCCCATGGCCCGGCCGATGGCCTCGCGGCTGACCACCGCGGTGCGCAGGTCCTCGTCCCGCAGCGCCGTGGCCAGCGCGATGGCCGCGTGGGTCGCGTAAAGCCTCGCCACGGCCTCGCTGTGCTCGTCGAGCGCGCCGGCTTCGCGGGCGTAGAGGTTGAGGGCCGACCGCCCGCCGTCGCGGGTGGGCAGGTGGCAGGCCAGCACGCCGTGGACGCCCAGCTCCAGCGCGCGGGCCCGGAACCGCGGCCACCGCTCGTCCTCGGTCAGGTCACCGGCCCGCAGCACCTGGTCGTGCGGCAGCACGTGGAGGCAGGGGCCCTCGCCGGCGTCGTACTGGGCGGCGTCGGCGGAGAGGGCCACCTCGTCGGTGGCGGCCACGGTGTGGAGGGCGCCGGTGCGGGCCAGCGACAGCGAGGCGGAACCCGCGCCGGGCACCACCGCGAGCGCCAGTTCCACGACGCGCTCGGCGGTCGCGTCGACCGACTGCTGCTCGGCGAGCGTCCGAGCCGCGTCGGTCAGCACCCTGGCCAGTTCCACGCCCACAGCCTTCCCCCTCCGTTCTCGACGATATTCGGAGTCCTGGACGGGCCGCCAGGCGGAGCCTGCCCCGGGCGGAGCGACCTCTGGACCTGTCGGTAGACCCTCGGGTGAAGTTGTACATCTGAACGAGTGAAGTTTGATTGGCGGTCGACGCAACGGGAAACCAGTGCGGGCGACGGGCGGCCGGCGCTGCGCTCGACGAGGGTGAAAGCCGGTGACGAGGTGGTGGACCTCGGTGCCGACCACGCCCCGGCGCGAGGTTCGCGAGGGTCGCGAGGTTTGCGCCCCCGGTGCGCCGCTCCCGCGCCGGATCGCCGTCGGCCGTGCCCGCCGCCGGCCCGCGTCGCCGACTCGCATCGCCGGTTCGCCGGGCCCGCGTCGGAGGACCCGCCGCCCCGATCGCCCGACCGCGCCCGCCGGGTGGACCACCGGTCCGCCACCCGGGGCTCACGACCGGTCCCGCAGTCCACAACGGACGGTCGCAACAGGCCGGCGGTTTCACCGCATCCCGTTGGGGTAACCGGATTCCGGGCCACCCTCCCTGCACGGGTGGCCCGCTCAGCCGGTCGAACAGCGCGCCGGCGCCGCCGGGTGGTGGTCGCCGAGCGCACCCCGCCCCGCGGCACCCGACGCCAGAGCAGGACGGTGGAAGCCATGGGCCAGCCACTCCCGTCGACCGGGACGCCGACGGTCGGTGTCGAGGAGGAGTTCCTCCTGGTCGACCCCGCGACCGGCGTGCCGGTGCCCAGGGCGCGCGAGGTGGTCGCCGCGGCGCGGGGCCGCTTCGGCCTGGAGCTGGACCACGAGATGCTCACCGCGCAGGTGGAGGCGAAGACCGGGGTGTGCCACGACCTGGCGCAGGTCCGCCGGGAGCTGGTGGCGATGCGGTCGGCGGTCTCGCGGGCCGCGGGGGAGGCCGGGTGCCTGGCGCTCGCGGTCGGCGCGGCCCCGCTGGGCGACCCCGCCGGGGCGATCGCGGACCTGCCGCGGTACCGGCTGATCTCCCGCACCTTCGGGCAGCTGGCCGACGAGCAGTCGATCTGCGGGTGCCACGTGCACGTCGGGGTGCCGGACCGCGAGGTGGCCGTCCAGGTGTGCAACCACTTGCGGCCGTGGCTGGCGGTGCTGGGCGCGCTCACCGCGAACTCGCCCCTGTCCCGGGGCCGCGACACCGGGTACGCCAGCTGGCGCACGGTGGTGTGGCACCGGTGGCCGACCGCCGGCCCGCCGCCGTACTTCTCCTCCTGGGAGCACTACCAGGAGGTGGCCGAGCTGCTGCGCGAGTCCGGCGCGGCCACGGACCCCGCGATGCTCTACTGGGACGTGCGCCCGTCGTGCCACCTGCCCACCGTCGAGGTGCGCGTCGCGGACGTCGCGGCGGGCCCCACCGAGGCGCTGCTGCTGACCGCCCTGGTCCGTGCCCTGGCGACCACCGCCGTGGCGGACGTCGAACGCGGTGTGCCCGCCCCGGCGGTGCCCGCCGAGGCGCTGCGGCCGGCCGGGTGGCGCGCCGCCCGCGACGGGCTGGGCGGCCGGACCCTCGACGTGCTGTCCGGCGAGCTGGTGCCGGTGCGGCACCTGCTGCGCAGGCTGGTCCGCCACGCGCGGCCCGCGCTGTCCGCCAACGGGGACCTGGACCTGGTCGAGCGGGCGCTGGCCGCGCTGCACCGGGTGGGCTGCGGCGCCGACCGGCAACGACGCCTCCTGGTCCGCACCGGGACGCCGACCGACCTGCTGGACGTCCTGGCGGCCGACGCCCCGGACCCGCTCGTGACGGCCCCGTACCCGGGCGTGCGTCCCGCCGGCGCGAGTTGGCCGGTGCCGCTGGGCGCGGCGCGCGAGGGTCGCTGAGGGAGGGTTGCTGGGGGAGGGCGCTGGGGGAGGGCCGCTGGGGGAGGGGCGCTGAGGGTGGAGGTCCCCGAGGCCGCGGGGTCCGCCCGGCCGGCTCAGCCCCCGCCGTGGACCGGGGCGGTGCTGGCCCGGACCGTCAGGCGCGGCGCCAGGAGCCTGGTGGTCGGCCGACCGTCGAGCACCGCCTCGACCGCGGCCCGGCCCAGGGCCGCCGGGGACACCGACACCGACGTCACGGCCCACCGCCCGCGCCGCGCGGCCTCGTCCGAGCACAGCGCCAGCACCGAGACGTCCTCGGGCACCCGCAGCTGCCTGCGCTGGAGGTCCTCCAGGACCGCGGTCAGGGCCGCGTCGTCCGACGCCACCACGGCGGTCGGCCGGTCGTGCGCGAACACCTGGTCCACCTCGGTCGACCGGCAGTGCGCCCGCACCACCGCGTTCCGCTCCCGCGCGCCCCGCGCGAGGCCGTGGTGGAAGTCCTCCGGCGGGCCGCTGTGCACGAACGCGACCGCGCGGTGCCCGAGGTCGGCCAGGTAGTTGGCGGCGCGCACGCCCGCGGCGACCCGGTCCAGGTCCACCCGCGAGTGCGCCGGGACGCCGCCGTCCCCGCCCACGACCACCACCGGCACCGACGTGTCGAGCGGTGGCGACGCCGGGGCCACCACGACGACGCCCGCCGCGCCGCGGTGGTGGGCCGACGGGCTCACCAGCAGGTCGGCCCCGCCGGCGTGCGCGGTCGCGGTGGCCGCGCCGAGGAACGCGCCCAGCCAGTCCGCGCCCAGCGCGCCGTGACCCGGCAGCGCCAGGTGGAGCAGGTCGCCGTTCGCGTTCTTGCGCGGTTGGTACCCCAGGGCGCGGACGCTCGCCTCCACCCGCCGGCGCGTGCCGGGGGAGATGGAGCGCTTGCCGCTGAGCGCGTACGACACCGTGCTGACCGCGACCCCCGCGTGCCGTGCCACTTCCGCGATGGTCACCATGCCGCGTCCTCCTGAAGGTGCGTGGGAAGCGGGGGTTCAGGATGCAGAGCTATAACGCTTAAGTCAATGAATCCCTGTTAGTTGGCTCGCTGAACTATTTCCGTCCTGGTGGGGTCCCGTGAGTTGGCGGCGTTCGGCTTCGGGGGCGGGCCGGCGTGTTCACAAATGTGGAAGGCTTGACCGCTTAATGGTCCAACGCGTACCGTCCGGGCGTCCGCATCGGGAGCGTGCAGGTCGGAGCGTCGGGAAGGGCCTGTCGCCACAACTCCGATAACGGTGGCCGGCGCGCGTTCATTCATGTGAACCCGCCTGGTTTTTCACCAGCGTGAATCTCCTTGTCGTCCGGATAAATTGACGGCTACGCTTCCTGGGAGCGCTCCCAGAAGACATCCGGCAGCCCCGCGCGCCCGCATCGGTGGCGCGTCCCGGGGTGCCGCTCCCGGACAGTTCTGCTCGCAAGGAGGCGACGCATGAATTCGCGCACGGACGAGCGCAGGAGAGGTCGGGCCGCGCTGGCCGCGGCGGCCGTTTCGGTGGCGGCGCTGACCGGTGGTCTGGTGGTGGCGGCGGGCACGAGCGCGAGCGCCGCGGTGGGCTGCCGGGTCGACTACGCGGTGACGAACCAGTGGACCGGCGGGTTCGGGGCCAACGTGACGGTCACCAACCTGGGCGACGCCCTGTCGGGGTGGACGCTGGAGTGGTCGTTCCCGGCCGGCCAGCAGGTCACGCAGCTGTGGGGTGGCGAGTTCTCCCAGTCCGGCAGCGCGGTGACGGTGCGCAACGCGAGCTACAACGGCTCGCTGGCCACGGGCGCCTCGGTGACACCGGGCTTCAACGGCTCGTGGACGGGCACCAACCCCGCGCCGACCTCGTTCAAGCTCAACGGCGTGACGTGCACCGGCTCGCCCACCGGCACCACCACGACGACCAGGACCACCAGCACCACGCGCACCACGACCACGACCATCCGGACGACGACCACCACGACCAACCCGGGCGGCGGCTCCTGGCCCACGCCCACCGGCAGCGTCAAGCTGACCGACACCCGCGACGTCGGCGCCTACTTCGACGGCGGCCTCAAGAGCTACTACGGCATCGGCGACGGCGGTCAGGGCGAGAGCCAGGACCCGATGTTCGTGGTGGCCGACGGCGGCACCATCGAGAACGTGATCATCGACGCGCCCGCCGGCGACGGCATCCACTGCGAGGGCTCCTGCACCATCCGCAACGTGTGGTGGAACGACGTGGGCGAGGACGCCGCGACGTTCAAGTCCTCCAGCTCCTCGGCCCGGTACCTGGTTGAGGGCGGCGGCGCGAAGTCGGGTTCGGACAAGGTGTTCCAGCACAACGGCGCGGGCACCGTGACCATCCGCGACTTCCAGGTGCACAACTCGGGCAAGCTCTACCGGGCGTGCGGCAACTGCTCGACCTCCTACCAGCGGCACGTGGTGATGGAGAACGTCACGGCGTACTCCACCAAGGTGCTCGCGGGCATCAACACCAACTGGGGCGACACCGCCCGCTTCTCCGGGATCAAGATCAGCGGCAGCACCACGGTCTGCGAGAAGTACCAGGGCGTCCCGAAGGGCTCCGAGCCGAAGAAGATCGGCGAGGGCGCGGACGGCGTGCACTGCATCTACTCGCCCTCCGACATCACCCGGCTGTAACCGGAGGGCCACCGGGTGCGGGCGGGGCACCACCCGCCCGCACCCCTTCCCCGCGCCGGGCCAGGCCGGGATCACGTTTGCCGCACCGGGCGGTGGGCACCCGAGGGGCCACAACCCCTGCGGGAATCGAGGTCGTGGTGCCGTCCGAAGAGGTGACGCTGCTGGCAGGTCGCTACCGCCTCGACCGAGTGATCGGTTCCGGCGGCATGGCGGACGTGCACCTGGCGTGGGACCTGGAGCTGGCGCGCTCGGTGGCGGTCAAGGTCTTCCGACCGGGCGACGACCTGACCGCGGGCCGCCGGTTCGACAACGAGGCCAGGGTGCTGGCCGGCCTGTCGCACCCCGGGCTGGTGCCCGTCCACGACGCGGGGCAGGACCGGGGCCTGGCGTTCGTCGTGCTGGGCCTGGTCGAGGGCGGCACCCTGCGGGACCGCCTGGAATCCGGCCCGCTCGCGCCCGAGGAGGTCCGCGCGCTGGGCGTGCGGCTGGCCGAGGCGCTGGACCACGTGCACTCGTGCGGCGTGGTGCACCGCGACGTCAAGCCGTCCAACGTGCTGCTCGACCCGTCCGGCACCGCCTACCTGGCCGACTTCGGCCTGGCCCGCCTCGTCGACGCCACCCGGCTGACCCGCGCCGACCAGATCGTCGGCACGGCCGCCTACCTCGCGCCCGAGCAGGTGAGGGGCGGCCCCACCGGCCCGGCGGCCGACGTCTACGCGCTCGGCCTGGTGCTGCTGGAGTGCCTGACCGGGCGGCGCGAGTACCAGGGCGGCGAGATCGAGGCGGCCGTCGCCCGCCTGCACCGCGCGCCGCACGTGCCCGACGACGTGCCCGCCGACCTGGCCCGCCTGATCCGGCGGATGACCGCGACCGACGCGCGGGACCGGCCGACCGCGGCGGAGTGCGCCGAGGCCCTGGCCGCCGGCTACGACGACTCCCGGGAGAAGGCCGCCGACCGTTCGTGGGGCGTGGTGTTCACCGCGGCGGCGCTGCTGGGCGTGGTGGGCGTGGTCGGCTTCGCGTGGTCGTCCACGAGCGGCGTCTCCGACCCGCCGCCCAGGGTCGCGCCGTCCGGCACGCCGCGCCCGGCCGAACCGGTGGTGGAGACGGTCACGGTGACCGTCCCGGTGCCCACCGAAGCGCGCCCGGTGCAGGCCCCGTCCACGTCGGCGGCGCCGCCCGTGGCCGGTGGTGCACCGGAGGTCGGGGCCGAGGCTGCGCCCAAGGCGAACCGGGCGCACAAGCACAAGACCCCCGACCCCCGGCCGGTGGGCAAGCAGAAGCCCAAGCCGTGACCCGGGGGCTCTGCTTTAGCGCTTAATCGAGTGTGGTCTCGTCGGGCAAAGGTTCATACCTTTGACAATTCCGGTCAGGCTCCATTTCGGCAAGTCGCTCAACTATTTATGAGCAGGTGGGACACAAGGTACCTACCGGCTCCTGCTGGCCCTGAACGCCCTGGTCAGAGCCGTTCGGAGAGGTGCTTGACCGGTTAATGCAAAACGGCGTACGGTCCTTCACCTCCGGTCGGGTCGTCGCCCGTCGGAGTTCCGCAACGACGTGCACGCTTCCGGTGCCGGCCGTCCTCTCCCAGCGGCCGGCACCGGTCCTTCCCCGGCTGAAGCGGGCTCGACCGGGCGAGCCGCACGGGTTCCCCGGTTAAGGTCGTGTCCATGGGGGAGCCGCGCCGGATCACGGTGTTCGTCTCGTCGCCGGGCGACGTGGCCGAGGAGCGGGCGCAGTGCGGGCGGGTCGTCGAGGAGCTGAACACGATCCTGGGCGCGTTGGCGCCCGAACGCGACGTCCGGTTGGAGCTGGTCCGCTGGGAGACGCACACCCACCCGGACCTGGGCGACCACCCGCAGCGCGTGGTCGACGAGCAACTGGGCGCGGACTTCGACGTCTTCGTGGGCATCATGTGGAGCCGCTTCGGCACACCCACCTGGCGCGCCGGGTCCGGCACCGAGCACGAGTTCCGCGACGCCCACACGGGTTGGCGGACCCGGCGGCGGCCCGCGCACATGCTGTTCTACTTCTGCGAAGCTCCGGTGGACGATCCCGACGACGGGGAGCGGGAGGCGATCCTGGCGTTCCGGCGCGAGCTGGAGCGGATCGGTCTGGTAGGGGTGTACGACGACCGGGCGTCGTTCGCCGACAAAATCCGCCGTGACCTGGTCTTGGTGCTCGGGAGGCTGCTGCACGGCGATCGACTGCCCTCCCGCGCGGTGCCGGCGGCGGATCTGGAGATCGCCCGCGCGCAGGTGACGGAGCTGGCCGCCGAGTACGACAGGCTGCGCGAGACCACGGCCGCGGGTGCCACCCGCACCCGGCGCCTGGAGGTCGTCGCCTCCTCCATGCGGACGCTGGCGGGATCGACCTCGCCGTTGTTGCCGGAGCTGGTGGCCAGTGGATCAGCCGGCGCACGACTGGCCGCCGTGTGCGCCTTGCAGGTGCTGCCCGACCTCCGGCACCTCGACTGGCTCGCCCGCCGCTTCGACGGTGGCCAACCGTTCATCGCCTACCACGCCGGGATGGCGCTGTTGACCGCGGCGCGCGGGCTGCCCGTCGCCGATCTGCACCACCTCGCCGGAGCGCTGGCGAGGGCCGAGGCACTGGCCGCCAGGCTGGACCCCGCCTCGGACCGGGCGACCACCGTGCGCGCGGTTCGGGCGGCGTTGGAGGAGAGGCGTTCCCCCTGACGGGGGTCTGCACCCGGTTCAAGGTCCGGTGGGCGTGCCGCACCGCCAACCTGCCGGCGACCGGATCCCGGCGCGGGGATCAGGGGCGTCGCCCGGTGTGCCGGGGGCCGGCCGCGACCGGCCCCCGGAACGGGTCAGGACCGCACGGGTCAGGACCGCACGGGTCAGGACCGCACGGGTCAGGACCGCACGGCTTAGGACCGCACTGGTCGGGCCGGCACGGGTCAGAACCGCACCGTGGCGCAGCCCAGCCGGGGACCGGCGGTGCCCGCCCGGCCCGGCTCGGTCGCCGTCCGCTCGGCGTGCAGCACCACGGAGCCCGCGCGGCGGTCCGCGAACCGCCACGGCACCGAAGCGGCGACCACCGCACGCCCGCGCGCGTCGGTGGTGAAGTCGAGCCAGATCTCGTTGTCGGGGTTGGCGTAGGCCGGGTCGACCGACGGCTGCACCGGGTCCACCACGTGCTGGTGGTGCGCGCCCGCGTCGGCGGGCAGCGCACCGCACGGCCGCTGGTGGGCGTGCGCGCCGTAAGTGCGGTTGGGCACCAGGCCGTAGACGCTGAGCAGGGTCTTCGTCGAGGTCCGGACGGGGGAGGCGACCACCATCACGGCCGCGCCGGGTGCGATGAGCGCGGTGTCGTAGGTGTACGCCTTGGTCGCTTCTCCCGGCGGGGCGAAGCGGGCCACCGTCACCGCGACACCCGAGGACGAGCCGGTGGCGGAGGCCGGCGGCGCGGCGGTCAGGCCGGCCGCGAGCACACCGATGAGCAGGAGCACTGGACGACGTTTCACGCGTCGTTGCCTTTCGGACGTGCGGCGGCGTCGGGGCGTACCCGACGCTAGCACCTGCCGCGTGGTGAAAATCGCGGGTCTTCTGGTATTCACCTCGTCCACACTGGACCGGTGCTGCTCACGCTGACGACCACCCACCGCCCGGCGACCGACCTCGGCCACCTGCTGCACAAGCACCCGGACCGGGCGCAGTCGTTCTCCACCTCGTCGGGAATCGCGCACGTCTTCTACCCCCGCGCGGACGAGGAGGAGTGCACGGTCGCGCTCCTGCTGGAGGTCGACCCGGTCGCGCTGGTCCGCAAACCCGGCAGCACGCTCACCCAGTACGTCAACGACCGGCCTTACGCGGCCGGGTCGCTGTTCACCGTCGCCCTCGGTTCGGTCTTCCGCACCGCCATGAACGGCCGCAGCGACAGCCGCGCGGAGCTGGCCGCCACCCCCATCCCGCTGACCGCGCGCCTCCCGGTCCTGCCCCACCACCTGGTGGAGCGCCTGTTCACGCCGCTGGGCTGGACTGTCGACGTCACCCCGATCCCCCTGGCCGGCGCCGAGGGCGACTCCCGCTACGCCGACGTCACCCTCACCGGCACGCTCACCCTGTCCGACGCCCTGCGGCACCTCTACGTCCTGCTGCCCGTGCTCGACGGCGGCAAGCACTACTGGGTCGCCGAGGACGAGGTGGACAAGCTGCTGCGGGCGGGGGAGGGATGGCTCGGCGCGCACCCCGACCGCGAGCTGATCACCACCCGCTACCTGGCGCGCCGCCGCCCGCTGGTGCAGTCGGCCCTGACCCGGCTGGCCGAGGCGGAGGAGGTCGAGCCGGAGGAGCTGGACAACGCCCTGGACGAGCCGGTGCCGGTGGAGCGGCGGGCCTCGCTGGCCGAGCAGCGGCGCGAGGCCGTCGTCGCGCAGCTCAAGGCCGCCGGCGCCCGCCGGGTGCTCGACCTGGGCTGCGGCGGCGGCGCGCTGCTGCGCGCCCTGCTCCAGGAGCCGACGTTCACCGAGGTGCAGGGCGTGGACGTGTCCGCGCAGGCGCTGGAGGTCGCGGCCCGCAAGCTGCGCCTGGACCGGATGCCCGACCGGCAGCGCGAACGCCTCGTGCTGCGCCAGTCGTCGCTGACCTACGCCGACCCGGAGCTGGCCGGCTACGACGCGGCCGTGCTGATGGAGGTCGTCGAGCACCTGGACCCGGACCGGCTGCCCGCCCTGGAGCACTCGGTGTTCACCGTCGCCCGCCCGCGCACGGTCCTGGTCACCACGCCGAACGTCGAGTACAACGACCTGTTCGAGGCGCTGCCGGCCGGGCAGCACCGGCACGCCGACCACCGCTTCGAGTGGACCCGCGCCGAGTTCCGCGACTGGGCCGCCGGCGTGGCCGGGCGGCGCGGTTACGCCGTGCGCCACCTGCCGATCGGGCCGGAGGACGCCGAGCGCGGCGCGCCGACCCAGCTCGCGGTCTTCACCCTGGGGGAGGACGACTGATGGAACTCAAGATCCCGGACCTGTGCCTGGTGGTGCTGGTCGGCGCGTCCGGCTCGGGCAAGTCCACGTTCGCGCGCAGGCACTTCCTCCCCACGCAGGTGCTGTCCAGCGACTACTTCCGCGGCTTGGTCGCCGACGACGAGAACGACCAGTCCGCGTCCGGCGCGGCGTTCGAGGTGCTGCACTTCGTGGCCGGCAAGCGCCTGGACGCGGGCCGCACGACGGTCGTGGACGCCACGAACGTGCAGCGCGGCGACCGGGCGCACCTGGTGGAGCTGGCCAAGCGGCACGACGTCCTGCCGGTCGCGATCGTGCTCGACCTGCCGGAGGAGGTGTGCCTGGCGCGCAACGCCGACCGCCCCGACCGCGACTTCGGGCCGCACGTGGTGCGCCGCCACCGGGCCGCGCTGCGCAAGTCGATCAAGGCGCTGGGTCGTGAGGGCTTCCGGCGCGTCCACGTGCTGCGCTCCCAGTCCGAAGTGGACGAGGCGGTCGTCGTCCGGGAGCCGCTGCTCAACGACCTGCGCCACGAGACCGGCCCGTTCGACGTGATCGGCGACGTGCACGGCTGCCGCGCGGAGCTGGAGGAGCTGCTCGTCGAGCTGGGCTACGCCCTGGTGCGCGACGAGGAGGGCCGGCCGGTGGACGCCGTCCCGCCGGCGGGACGGCGGGCCGCGTTCGTGGGCGACCTGGTCGACCGCGGCCCGGACACGCCGGGCGTGCTGCGCCTGGTCATGGGCATGGTCGAGGCGGGCCACGCGTTCGCGGTGTGCGGCAACCACGAGCAGAAGCTGGTGCGCGCCCTGCGCGGTCGCGACGTGCAGGTCAAGCACGGCCTGGCCGAGTCGCTGGCGCAGCTGGCGGCCGAGCCCGAGGAGTTCCGCCGCCGGGTCGAGCGGTTCTGCGACGGCCTGGTCGCCCACTACGTGCTCGACGGCGGCGACCTGGTCATCGCGCACGCCGGCCTGCCCGAGCGCTACCACGGCCGGGCGTCCGGGCGGGTGCGGAGCTTCGCGCTCTACGGCGACACGACCGGCGAGACCGACGAGTACGGCCTGCCGGTGCGCTACCCGTGGGCCGACGACTACCGGGGCCGGGCGACGGTGCTGTACGGGCACACGCCGGTGCCGGAGGTCGAGTGGGTCAACGGCACCCTGTGCCTGGACACCGGGGTGGTGTTCGGCGGGAAGCTCACCGCGCTGCGGTACCCGGAGCGCGAGGTGGTGTCCGTGCCCGCGCACCGGGTCTGGTACGAGCCGGTGCGCCCGCTGGTCGCGCCCGAGCCGGAGCGCGCGCCGGACGTGTTGGCGCTCACCGACGTCACCGGCCGCCGCGCGATCGAGACCTCGCAGCACGGCCGGATCACCGTGCGGCCGGAGCAGGCCGCGTCGGCGCTGGAGGTGATGAGCCGCTTCGCCGCGGACCCGCGCGAGCTGCTGTACCTGCCGCCGACGATGGCCCCGACGGCGACCTCCGCGCGCCCGGACGTGCTGGAGCACCCCGAGGACGCCTTCGCCGAGTACCGCGCCGCGGGCGTGCGCGAGGTGATCTGCGAGGAGAAGCACATGGGGTCGCGGGCGGTGCTGCACGTCCGCCGCGAGTCCGGCGGCGTGGTGCACACGCGCACCGGCCGAGCGTTCTTCGACGCGCCGCTGGGCGACGAGCTGCTGGCGGTGGTCCGCGAGGAGGTGACCAGGGCCGGCCTGTGGGAGGAGTTCGACACCGACTGGCTGCTGATCGACGCCGAGCTGATGCCGTGGAACGCCAAGGCGGCGGGCCTGATCCGGGACCAGTACGCCTCGGTCGGCGCGGCCGCCACCGGCGGGCTGTCGGCGGCGGTGGACGTGCTGGCACGGGCGCGCGGGCGCGGCGTCGACGTGGCCGACCTGCTCGACCGCACCACGCGGCGGCTGGCCAACGCCACCGGGTACCGCGACGCCTACCTGCGGTACTGCGCGCCCACCGACGGGTTGGCGGGTGTGACCATCGCGCCGTTCCAGCTGCTCGCCGCGCGCGGGCGGACCTTCCACGACCGGGACCACCTCTGGCACCTGGACGTGCTCTCGCGCCTGGGCGGCCCGTTCCGGCCGACCCGGCGCCTGGTGGTCGACACGACCGACGAGGAGCAGGTCGCGGCGGGTGTCCGCTGGTGGGAGGAGCTGACCGCGGCCGGCGGCGAGGGCATGGTGGTCAAGCCGCTGGCCAACCTGGTGCGCGGTCGGCGCGGCCTGGTGCAGCCGGGCGTGAAGGTGCGCGGCCGCGAGTACCTGCGCATCATCTACGGCCCGGACTACACCGAGCCGGAGAACCTGGAACGGCTGCGCAAGCGCGGGCTCGGCGCGAAGCGGTCGCTGGCGCTGCGGGAGTACGCGCTGGGGCTGGAGGCGCTGGAGCGGGTGGCCCGGGGCGAGCCGCTGTGGCGCGTGCACGAGTGCGTGTTCGCCGTGCTGGCGCTGGAGTCCGAGCCGGTGGACCCGAGGCTCTGAAAACGGGCCCGGAGCCCCCACCCGGGTCGGGGGGGGGGCTCCGGGCACGGCTCGGTGATCACCCGGATGTGGCGGTCCGGCGCGCTGCCTAGCGTCGATCCCATGCCAAGGAAACGATCAACGACCCACCGGATCGGCGCGGTGGCCGGCGCAGTGGTGGCCCGTGCAGTGGTGGCCGGTGCGGTGGTGGCGGGCGCGGTGGTCGCCGCGGCCCCGGCGACCGCCGCACCCCGCTCCGACCTGCCACCGCCGACCGGCCCGCACGCGGTCGGCGTCACCGAGCTGCACCTCGTCGACCACGCGCGCCGGGACCCGTGGGTGCCCGGCGCGGTGCGGGAGCTGGTGGTCACCGTCCGGTACCCGGCGAAGCGCGGCGGCGAGCCCGCGCCGTTCCTGCCGCCGGCCGTCGCGGAGGAGGTGGCCCGGGTGGACGCGGCCCGGCTCGGCGTCGACGCGGACCGGTTCGACTACGGCTTCGCCACCCACTCGGTCCCGGGCGCCGAGGCGGTGGGCGCCGGGCGGCCCGTCGTCCTCTACTCGCCGGGGCGGGGCGAGTCCCGAGCCTTCGGCACCGCGCTGACCGAGCAACTGGCCGCCCGGGGCTACGTGGTGGTGGCCCTCGACCACACGCACGAGGCCCCGGCGGTGGAGTTCCCCGACGGCCGGCTGGCGCGGCGCGCGCTGCCGCCGTCGAGCGCCGAGACGCTCCGGGAGATGGTCGCGACCAGGGTGCGGGACACCCGGTTCGTCCTCGACCGGCTGGAGGTGCTGGCCGCGGGCGGGAACCCCGACGCGGAGCGGCGTCGGCTGCCGCGCGGCCTCGGCCGGGCCCTGGACCTGTCCCGGGTCGGGATGTTCGGCCACTCGGGCGGCGGGTTCACCGCGGGGGAGGTCATGCTGGCGGACCGGCGCGTCGACGCGGGCGCCGACCTCGACGGCAGCATGGCCTACGCGCAGTCGACCGGCGACTTCGGCCAGGTCGCCCGCGAAGGACTGGACCGGCCGTTCCTGCTGATGAGCGCCGGCGACCACAGCGCGGCGTCGGACCCGTCCTGGCAGGCGTTCCTGGCCAACCACCGGGGCTGGTCGCGGGTGCTGCACCTGCCGGCGGGCGAGCACTTCAGCTACACCGACCACCAGGTGCTGCTGCCGCGCCTGGGCCTGGACCCGGCCGTGTCCGAACCCGCCGTCGGCACCGTGGACCCGGGGCGCAGCGTCGCCGCCCAGCGCGCGTACGTGACCGCCTTCTTCGACCAGCACCTGGGGCACCGGCCCCAGCGGCTGTTCGACGGGCCGTCCGACCGGTACCCCGAGGTGGAGTTCCACTAGGCGGTGCTCGCGCCGCGCGCCCGTGAGCGCGCGGCGCGGACCACCGGGTGCACCAGCACGACCAGCAGCGACAGCGCCGGGACGGACTGGTCGAGGACCAGTTGGCCCAGCGCGTAGTCGAGCGCGGGCACGGCCAGGCACGCCGCGAACGCCCACGGTGGCGCGGTGCGCGGCTTCGGGCCGGTGGCCCACGGCGTCCGCCCGAACGGCTTGGCCACCGACAGCCACACCTGGCACGCCAGCGCCGAGAACATGAGCAGCGACCCGACGCGCAGCAGCGCCGTCGAGCCGCCGGGGTGCAGGTTCGGGCTGAGCACGAAGATGCCCGCGTACAACTGGGTGATCGTGACGACGACCTTCACGGACACCCACCAGTGCCGGAAGTAGCCCCACGGCGTGAGCCCCGACAGCAGCAGCCCGCTGAACGCCGACGCGCCCGCCATGACCTGGAGCACCTCGACGTCGAGCAGCAGCGCCACCTCGAACGCCCACACGCGCCCGGACAGCGCGTGGTTCACCACCACGAACAGCGCCAGCGCCATGAACATCCACCCGGTGGACGTCACGACGTGCAACCACACCAACAGCTTCCGGCTCATCGACAACCCCCACTAGTAGCCGCACTACGTATAGTACGGCTACTAGTGGGGTGGCGCCTCAGACCCGGCAGGGGCTGCCGCCGGGCTCACCCGGCAGCGCTTCGACGTTCGCCCTGGCCTCGCCCAGCACCACGTCGGTCACCGGCGTGTCCAGCACCAGCGCCTGCTGCGTCACGCTGGTCGCCGTCGTGGTCGTGCTGTTGAGCCGCAGCGACCCGATCACCAGCGGGATGGTCAGCGGTGCGCTGCCGACGGCCACGTTCACCCCGTTGATCCGCAGGCTCGCGATCTGCGACGAACCGGCGAACACGGGGTTGAGCGACGCGTCGCAGGTCACCGAGGCGTTCGCCTGGATCACGCCCACCTCGATGCCGACCAGCAGCGCGGTGATCCGGGTGTGCTCCACCCGGGCCGCGGACACCGCGCCGTCACCGGGCGCCGGCGGCAGCGCGAGCAGGTCGTCCGGCGTCTGGTCCGTGCGCGCGGTCAACGCGCTGGCCTGCACGTTGAGGACGCCCGCGGGCAGGTTCACGTTCGCCACCTGCGCGAAGTCGTCCACGCACGGCACGTCCGGCGGGTTGGCCCGCGCGAGGACCACGCCGGCCAGGTCCAGCGCCGTGGCCTGGCAGGAGAAGGTGCCGGTCCGCTCGGAGGTCCGGATCCGCACGTCCGACAGCACCGGGCTCGCCCCGGACGGCGCAGCGGTCAGCGTCGCCCGCACCTCGACGTACCGGCCGACCAGCGCGAACTCCACCCCGTTGGACACCGGCGCGAACGCCTCGCCCGCCAGCCCCGCCTCGGTGTCCGAGGCCCGCGCCTCGAAGGTGATGGACGTGCCCGGCGGCACGCTGCCCTGCGGCTCGGTGTTCCAGGTGACGGTGCCCCAGGTCTGGCCCGCGACCCCGCCGTCCTGCACCACCGACCACGTGCCGACCGGCGCGGTGATCTCGCCCAGCACCGACCCGGTCATGTCGCTGTAGTTGTACGGCCCGGCGCCCGCGCCGAGGTCGACGGTCAGGTCGACCGCGCCGACCGGGAACCCGCCGCCGCCGATCGGCCCCGCGTCCGGGTCGATCCGCTGGGCGTTGTTGGAGTTGATGTTGGCGACCCACACCTTGCCGTTGGTGTCGACCGCGACGCCGGTGGGCCCGTCGCCGCCGGGCAGGGTCACGTTGCCGACGTACGTGCCGTCGGTGCGCAGGTGGCCGACCGTGGTCGTGCCGGCGTCGAGCGAGTGGGCGACCCACACGTTGCCGTCGCCGTCGACCGCGACGCCCTGCGAGCGCTGGTTGCCGTGCGGGAACGTGCCGAGGACGTTGCCCGCCGCGTCGAGCTTGACCACGACGCCGTCGTTGACCCTGGTGTGCCAGATCTCGCCGGTCCGCGGGTCCATGCCCAGGCCGTAGTCGCCGTGGGCGGTGTTCAGGCACGCGCCCGTGCCCGTGCCCGGCTCGTAGCGCAGGAGGTTGGCGCCGTACCGGGCGGACCACAGCGTGCCCGCCTGGTCCACCAGGCCGCCGTAGCCGCCGCAGCCGAAGCTGACCGGCGCGCTCAGCGGCGACCCGTCCACCCCGGAGATCTTCTGGTGCTGAGTGTTCGAACCGCCGGTCCACAGGTCGTTGTTGGCGTCCACGGCGACCGTGCGGGTGTTGGTGCCCGCGACCCGGCTGTAGGTGATCAGGCACTCGTCGGCGGCGGTCTCCACGCCGCCGTCGTCGTCGACGCCGCCCGCGTTGGTCCACGGCCGGACGTCGCCCAGGCCGCGCGAGGTGGCGATGAGGCCGTCGCCGTCGCGGTCCTGGCAGGTGTTGTAGGCGAACGGGCCCCGGAGGTAGGCGCCGGCGGGGTCGGGGAGGCCGCCGGCGTCGACCCGCGTGCCGCCCCGGATCACGCCGACCCGGGTCACCGAGCCCTGGCCGCCGCCGGCCTCGTTGCGGTTGGACAGCCAGGTGTTGCCCAGCTTGTCCACGGTGGTGCGGGAGGGGTTGCGGCCGCGGCCGTCCGGCGCGGACAGCCACTCGCCGATGATCTCGCCGGTGTCCACGTCGATGCGGATCATCGTGCCGCGCGCCGAGGCGGCGACGTTGACGTAGGGGAAGAACACGCTCTGCCGGTTGAGCTGGAGCTGGTCGTCGTTCGGCGAGTCGTGGTTGACGTCCTGGAGCACGCCCTGGTCGAAGTCGGCGTCCAGCGTGTAGAGCACGTCTTCGCCGGTCACCGGGGCGGCGACCGCCGTCACGGGTAGGCCGAGGGGGAGCAGGAGCGCCCCGACGGCCGCGATGGCGACCGGTCTTCGCGGGTGGCGCATGGGATCCGCCCTTCTGCGGTGGGAGCGGGTTGGGACATTCCCGTCACGTGACACCCGCGTGTCGACCGCGCTCCGAAGGGCGTTACCCCAGGTCATGAGGTGAGTGGGTGCGCCGGCAAAAGTAGGGGTGGGCGTTCACCCCCTTCCGCGCGGACCTCCTCCCAACGGCCCAGTGAAGCGCTCCGCGGGGTCACCGCCGACACCGGCCCGCTGCGGCGACCGGCCCAGCGGGCTGGGCCGGTCGGGGCGAACCCGCTTCACGGACGTCGCAACTTGCCGAGTTCGCGGCGTTCGTCCTCGGAAAGGGCGGAATCGGTCAGCACGCGCAATCCGCTTCCCCCGATCGGGCGACCGTCCACGGAGGTGACCCACCCGGTCGGCACGTCGGTGAACAAGGTGACCTCCGGTGATCCGGAGAAGTGGCCGTAACCCAGCACCGTCGAGCGGCCCACGCTCGGTCCGTTCAGCACCACGTAGTCCTGCGTGACCGCGCCCGGGTCGCTCGCCCACGGCACCTCCTCGCCCGGCGCCCAGCCGCCGACGCCGACGTAGCGCAGCAGGAACGTGCGGGCGTGGTGGATGGTGACCACGTACTGGTGGTCGTGGTCGGCCCGCGAGGCCGGTGGCGTGCGGGTGAAGGTCAAACCGTGGGGCGCGCCGCCCTCGCGCAGCGCGCGGGAGAACGCCGCCGGGTCGCGCCCGCCCGCGGTGATGGCCCGGGACAGGGCGCACCACGCGCCGGTGGCCGCCTGGTTGGGCAGGCGCGCGCCCGGCCAGGGGTCCTGGATCGTCAAACCGCCCCAGATGAGGCGGACGGCCGGGTCGGGCCAGGCATTCCTGCGCTCACCCCGATAAAGGATCATGTCGGGCACCGGAATACTCCTCGCGCGGAATTCGGGAGCCGGGCGGCCGGCCAATCTTACGGCCGGTTCCGCTCGGCACCCGGTGGATTCACCGCGAAGGACTACACCGCCGGTGAATGGCGCGGCACGAGGAGGGGCGCCCCCCGGGAACAGCGGAGGGGCCCCCCGGAGCGGGCCCCTCTCGGTCCGTCAGCGCCGGGGCGCCGGGGTCACCGACGCGGGAACAGGTCCCGGTAGGCGCCCTGCGTCTGCACGTTCAGCTCGCCGACGCGGATGAACTTCGCCGTCACGGTCCGCGGGTCGCGGAGGTCCAGGACGTCGAGGCCCTTGGCCATGTCGGACGAGTAGATGTGGCCGTTGTAGTAGTAGGCCGACCACGTGCCGCCGCCCGCGCCGTTGGGCAGCGGACCGCGCTCGAACCAGGCGATCTCCCGCGGGTTGCGGGTGTCGGTGAAGTCGAACACCGAGATGCCGCCCTGGTACCAGGACTGCACCATGATGTCCCGACCCTGCACCGGGATCAGCGAGCCGTTGTGCGCCACGCAGTTCTCGGTCTCGGCCTGGTGCCGCGGGATCTTGTAGTACGAGCGGAACTCCAGCTTGCGGTTGTCGCCGCGGCCGGTGATGTCGTACAGGCCGTTCGCGCCGCGCGTCGGGGCGATGGACGCCTTGCAGGTCGGCGCGCCGCCGCCGCCCAGCTCGTCGGTGAAGATCACCTTGGTGCCGGCGTTGTTGAAGGTGGCCGAGTGCCAGAACGCGAAGTTCACGTCGTCCTGCACGCGGTTGATCTCGCGCGGGTTCTCCCGGTCGGAGATGTCCCACAGCACGCCGTCACCCATGCAGGCGCCCGCCGCGAGGTCCTTCGACGGGTACACGGTGATGTCGTGGCAGCCGGACGTGGCGCGCACGTAGCCGGTCTCGATCGTGCCGTCCCGACCGGGGTTGCCGCCGTCCGGGAACACGACCTTCTCCGAGAGCAGGGACGCCTCGGTCGGCTTCTTCAGCGGGACCTTGACGATGGAGATCAGGTCGTGCGGGGGCTGGCAGTCGGGGAAGTCGGCGTTGGGGCCGTACGAGGAGACGTACAGGTAGGCGTTCTTGCCGCGCTTGTCCGGCACCAGGGTGTGGGTGTGCGAGCCGCACTTGGTCTCGACGGCCTTGACGTAGCGCGGGTTGCGCTTGTCGCTGATGTCGAAGATCTTGATGCCCTCCCACGCGGCCTTGTTGCTCGCGGGGAGGGAGGTGCTGGCGCACGAGTCGTCGCTGCGCGAGGAGTCGGTGGACAGGAACAGCAGGTTGTCCTTGACCGAGATGTCGTTCTGCGAACCCGGGCACAGCACCGCGGCGGCGACCTTGGGCTTGCGCGGGTTGCTGATGTCGTAGACGACGAAGCCGTCGTAGTTGCCCGCGAACGCGTAGTTGCCCTGGAAGGCCAGGTCGGTCCACGTGGACGAGTTGGTGAACGGCGCCGGCTTCGGCAGGTTCGCGATCAGCTTGAGGTTGCGCGTGTTGCGGATCTCGTCGACGCCGGGGATGCCGCTGTCCGGCTGCTCCTGGCTCGACAGCTGCTGCTCCGACAGGCCCGCCAGTTCGGCGTCCTCGTCGGGGGCCGCGGTCGCTTGCGGGCCCAGGGCGAGCCCGGACAGGCTCAGCGCGAAGGCCCCCAAGACCGCGATCGGCGCGCGACGGCGCCGTCTGGTCGACTCGCGTGGTTCCACTTCAGGTTCCCCTTCCAACCCAGTGCAGGGATCCGCAAATAGTGCCTGTTCGCAACGCTAAGTACCAGACCCGTTCGTCGGGATTTTCCGCCTTTTCACCCAGTGGACCACCGGGTACGTTGAGGCGACCGGCGTAGTGGGGAGTTGTGGATGCGGGTCCTGGTCATCGCGGTGCTGGCGGCCGTCCTGGCGGGCTGCACGTCCGGTGCGGAGGATCAACCGCCCATCATCGCACCCCAGGGACCCGGTGAACAGGCTCGGACGCTCTCGCCCGACGACGTCGGCACCGACCGGTGGGTCGCGCCCAGCGAGGCCGACGTGACCTACGTGGCGAAGATGATCGCGCACCACCGGCAGGCGCTGGAGATGTCCGCGCTGGCGGCCGACCGCGCCGCCGACGAGACCGTCAAGGGCCTGGCCTCGCGCATCCACGACAGCCAGGGCCCGGAGATCGCGGGCATGGAGCAGTGGCAGCGGGACTACGCCGAGGACGCGGCCGCCCACGGGCACGGCGCGGGGGTGCCGGAGGTGGACCACGCGTCCATGCCCGGCATGGCGTCGGCCGCCGACCTGGCCGCGCTGGAGGCGGCCCGCGGCGCGGACTTCGACCGCCTCTACCTGCGGCTGATGATCGCCCACCACGAGGGCGCCATCGAGATGGCCGTCGAGCTGCTGTCCTCGGGCTCCGACGTGCGGGTGGAGGAGATGGCCAACGACGTGGTCGTCACCCAGACGGACGAAATCGAGCGGATGAAGGCCCTCCAGTCCGGCTGACCACCCCGCGTGTCCTCCACCCAGGCACCGCGTGTCCTCCACTCAGGCACCGCGTGTCCTCCGGTGGGGCACCGCGCGTCCTCCGGTCAGACGGTCGGGCCCACCGGCCCCACCCAGACCCGGATCGCCGTGCCGCCCTCGCCCGTGTGCACCCGCACCAGGTCGCACAGCAGGTTCACCAGCATCACGCCGTACCCGCCGTGCGCGCTCGCGCCCGGGTTCCGCCTGCCCACCATCGGGTTGGCCAACCGCCCCGCGTCCCGCACCTCGCACACCACCACGCCGCCCTCGCGCCACAGCAGCAGCGTCCCCACGCCGCCGCCGTGCACCACGCTGTTGGTCGTCAGCTCGTTGACCGCGAGCACCAGGTCCTCCACCTGGTCGGCGGTCAGCCCGGTCTCGGACGCGAACCCCGCCACCAGCCGCCGCACCACCGACAGCTCGTCCAGGTCGAACCGGCGGACCAGCGCGTCCGCGGGCACCGCCGGCAGCGGCCGGTTGAACTCCGCCGCGGTCAGGAACGGCTCGCGGTAGGCCGTGCTCGGCCGGTGCCGCGAGTCCTCCACCACCACCGGGTGCGTCGTCTCCGCCTCCAGCACCACCGCGCGGTCCAGGCGCGCCGCGTCGTACGGGCACAGCAGCCACGCCGCCCGGTCCTCGAACGCGGTGTTGACCATGGCCTCGTGCTGCACGCACGCCGGGTACTCCAGCTCCGTCCGGCCGGGCCAGATCGCCTCGCCGATGATCCGCACCCGGGCCGCCGAGGAGTTGTCGGCGAACGCGGCCAGCACGCCCGGGATGATCCGGCCGGGGTTGCGCCCGGCGCGCCTCATGTCCAGGAACTCGACGTGGTCGGCCCGGCGGCCCAGCGCCGAGCGCAGCAGGTCGATGCCCGGTTGGGCGACCGCCACCAGGACGGGCTCGCCCGCGGCCAGGCCGTCGCACACGAACGGCACCGTGCTCGCGAGGTACTCCTCGTCATCGCGGTAGAGGAGTGCCTCGTGCACGAAATCGACCACCGGGGAACCTCCGAACGGTTGCTGGCGGGCCCTGCCCGTTCAGTATCGCGTCCCAACGGGACGGCTGAGCGGCCGGACCCACCCGCGGACGCGGTCGGCGCGGGCGGACCGCGGCTCCGGCTCGGGACCGCGGTTCACCGGGGGCGGCGGAGCCGGTCCGCGACCCGGGCGACGCCGGTCCGACCCGGCGAACCGACCACCGCCGGGGGCGGGACCCGGCACACGGTGTCCGCCCCGACCGCGCGGGGCGAGACCGGTGGCCGGGCCGCGGGTCACCCGGCGGTCAGGTTCTGCTCCACCTCGCCCGCCAGCGCCTCCAGCATCCGGGCGGGGAACTGCTCGTCCGCGCAGTCGTCCACGCTCAGCTCGGCGACGCTGGCCGCGACGCCCGACAGGGACACCCGCAGCTCGCCCCGGCAGCCGTGCCCGGACAGCGGCTCCCAGGTCAGCAGCAGGCGGTCGTAGTCGGCGGCCAGGCTCAGCTGACGCGCTTCACCCTCCTCGCGCAGGATCAGCACGTCGCCGTTGCGGCCGACGACCTGGTAGGGCTCGGGGAGCCACGAGGCCAACCGCGACGGGTCGGCGGCCGCGTTGAAGACCAGGTCGGGCAGGGCGGGGACGTCGCGTCTCGCGTGGATGGTCACGAGTGGGGGGTTACCCCGTTCGAGGGGCCGCACACCGGGGAACCCGCAGCCACGGCCCCCCGACCGGCCGACAGGCCGCCCGACAGGCCGCCCGACCCGGCGGCCGGCCCACCAGCCCGGCCGACCCCCTTCAACCGCTACGACCGGCCCCCTGCACCACTACGACTCGCCACCGCCCGGCTCGGTCATGGCGCGCATCGCCCGCGCCTTCACCGGGTCCGGCAGCACCCGGCCCGCCGCGGCCTGCGCCTTGTTCCGCAGCGACCCGGCCACCACGTGGTCCTTGCCCGCCATCAGCGCCTCGAACCCCTCCCGGGCCACCTCGGCCGGGTCGTCCTTGGGCCCGGTGGCGACCTTCGTGTCCTCCATGCCGGCGCGGCGGAAGAAATCGGTGTCCGTCGGCCCCGGCATCAGCGCGGTCACGGTCACCCCGCTGTCGCGCAGCTCCTCCCGGAGCGACTGGGAGAACGACGCCAGGAACGCCTTCGACGCCGCGTACACCGAGTGGAACGGCCCCGGCCCGGTCGCCGCGACCGACGAGGTGAACAGCACGCGACCCTCGCCGCGCTCGACCATCGGCGGCACCAGCCGCTTGGCCAGGTGCACGGCCGAGCCGATGTTCAGCTCCACGACCCGCAGGTGCGCGCGCAGGTCGCTGTCGTCGACGAAGTCGCCGCCGACGCCGACCCCGGCGTTGACCGCGAGCGCTGCCACCGGCCGCCCGACGGCCTCCACCACCGCGACCAGGTCCTCGTTGCCCTCGTAGGTGGCCAGGTCCGCCCGCACGGGGTCGACCCGCGCCCCGCCCGCGGCCAGCCGGCGCGCCGCGTCCTCCACCGCCGCGTCCTCCGCCGCCACGACCAGGTCGAACCCGTGTTCGACGAACGTCCTCGCCAGCTCCAGCCCGATGCCGCTGGACGCGCCGGTCACCACTGCCAGCGGTCGCGCCGCGCTCTCCGGTGTGCTCATAGGGGTCGACTACCCGCAGTTATGTCACCCAATCCGGTTTCACACGGTGTATTCATGGGAACTCGAAGGTTCCTGTGGGGTGAAAGAACGGCGGTGACGGATGTCCGGGAGACGTGGTCAGGTTGGGGTGCTGGACGTCGGTTGCTTCAGCGCACACCTGCTGGTCGTGGACGGTTCGCCACTGCACCCGGTGCTCTCGCACAAGACCAGGCTCCGCCTCGACCGGGCCCTCGGCCGGGACAACCGATTGGCCCCCGAAGGCGTCGAACAGGTCGTGAGCGCCGTCCGCACCGCGCGCCGCATCGCCGAACGGGCGGGCGTCGCCGGCTTCCTGCCGTACGCGACCTCGTCGATCCGCGACGCGGCCAACGCCGACGAGGTGATCGCCGAGGTCGCCCGCCGCACCGGCACGCGGCTGCGCGTGCTGCCCGGCGACGAGGAGGCGCGCCTGTCCTACGTGGCCGCGCGGCGCTGGTTCGGCTGGCAGGCCGGTCCGCTGCTGGTCCTGGACGTGGGCGGCGGCACCCTGGAGCTGGCGGCCGGCGAGGACGCCACGCCGTCGCTGGCCCGGTCGCTGCCGTTCGGCGCCCGCACCCTGACCCGCCGGCTGGCCCTCGACCTGGCCCACGAGGGCCGTTCCCGCAAGAGCCGCGAGCTGGCCCGCGTGCGCGAGGCCGTGCGCGACGCGCTGGTCGGCGTGCACCCGGCCGACCACCGCGCGGTCGGCTGCTCGAAGGTGTTCCAGCAGCTCGCGCGCCTGGCCGGGGCCCGTCCCCAGCACGAGGGCCCGTTCACTCCCCGCGCGCTGCGGCTGGCCGACCTGCGCCGCTGGATCCCGCGCCTGGCCAGCATGCCGCCGCCGAAGCGGGCCCGGCTGCCCGGCATCTCCCGGCACCGCGCCGAGCAGTCCCTGGCCGGCGCGCTGGTGGTGGAGGCGCTGATGACGGCCACCGGGCACGACCGGGTGGAGATCTGCCCCTGGTCGACCCGCGAGGGCCTGCTGCTCACCCTCGGCAACGAAGGTGACGACGACGAGATCAGCCAGGTGGCGTGAAGGGATCAACGGGGATGCTCGCGCTGTCGGTCGAGTCCCACCGGACCGGGTGCGCGGTGGTGGTGGCGACCGGTGAGCTGGACCTGGCGGGGGCGCGCCGGGTGCTCGACAAGATGGACCGCCTGATCACCGAGGGACGCGACCGGATCGTGCTGGACATGTCGGGTGTCGCGTTCTGCGGCGCGCAGGCGATGAGCGCGCTGGTCCGCACGCGGGCCAGGGCGCAGCGCGCCGGCGGGTGGCTGCGGCTGGCCGCCGTGCCGCCGCACGTGCGCCGGGTTTTCGAGCGCACCGACCTCGACCGGTTGTTCCCGCGTTACCCGGACGTGGGATCAGCGGCAACCGGTCGTGTAGTTTCCGGCCCCGACCACCGGGTAGTCGAGCGGAAACCACCCTCCCAAGCGAGGTGATCCGCAATGAGCACCACCACCACGACGCGCGTGCCGCACCCGGTGCGCGCGGCGGCGATGGCGGTCGCGGTCGTGTTCCTGCTGGTCGGCGTGCTGGGGTTCGTGCCGGGCATCACCGCGCACCTGGACCGGATCTCGTTCGCGGGTCCGGGCTCGGGCGCGCACCTGCTCGGCGTGTTCCACGTGTCCGTGCTGCACAACCTGGTGCACCTGCTGTTCGGCGCGGCCGGCCTGCTGCTGGCCCGCACGGTGTCCTCCGCCCGGTCGTTCCTGATCGGCGGCGGCGCCGTCTACCTGGTGCTGTGGCTGTACGGGCTGCTGGTCGACAAGGGGAGCGCGGCCAACTTCGCGCCGTTCAACACCGCTGACGACTGGCTGCACCTGGGCCTGGGCGTCGGCATGATCGCACTGGCGTTGGGCCTCAAGGGCAACCCCAACGCCCGCAGTGCCTGAGGTCGTGGCGTCCGCGTTCCGCGCGCTGGCAGGCGCGCGCGGCGCGCGGGCGTTCCACCCGCGAGGCCGGTGGTTCGCCGGCACCCTGACCACGACGTTCGACCCCGCGCTCCCGCTGCCGACGGGGCGCACCGAGGTCCTGGGCAGGCTGTCCAAGGGCGCGGGCACCCCCGGTGGCGTGCCCGACGTGCTCGGGCTGGCCTTCCGGCTGCCCGGCCCGTGGGACGTGCTGCTGTCCACCTCGTTCGCCCGCGTGCTGCCCCGGCCCGCGCGGACCTGGTCGAGCGCCCGCTACGGCAGCATCACGCCGTTCCGCTGGCGCGGCGCGCTGGTGTGGCTGGCCGCCGTGCCCGACCCCGGGCAGGCCGGGTCGGCGGCGCTGGACGACCTGCCCGGCGAACTGGGGTTCACCCTGGAGGTGGGCCCGCCCTGGCGGCCGGTCGGGCGGCTGGTGGCGCGCCCGCTGCCGACCGACGACGAACAGCCGCCGCTGGACCCGGTCCGCAACCGGCCACCGGGCCTGGACCTGGCGCCCGCCCTGCTGGCGAGGCTCCGGGAACGCGCCTACCGCGGCAGCAGACGCGGTCGCCCGGCCGAACAAGACCCGTGAGTTTGCGTAGCCCTACGTATGACCACCCGGATTGTTCGCGCCCCCTCACCAGTCGAAGGTGGGTGCCACGTGGCCGCCGGACTTCACCTTCCCTGCCAGGCGGCCGAGTGGAACGGAGAACCACCGATGCGACACGACCGCTCGACCCGGCGACGGGTCGTCACCGCCTGCCTGGCGTCGGCAGCGCTGCTGCTCGCGGGCGTCGGCTACGGTTACGCGGCCGGCCAACCCGAGGGCGAGATCCTCGGCGTCGGCAAGCCCGGCGCGGTGAAGGACAGCTACATCGTCGTGCTGCGCGCCGACGCGATGACCGCGCAGCAGACCCAGCTCCAGGCCGACGACCTGGCCCACCGCTACGGCGGCCGGGTCAAGCTCACCTACACCGCCACCGTGCGCGGCTTCTCGGTCACCATGGACGAGGCGCGGGCCCGCGAGCTCGCCGCCGACCCGGCCGTGGCGTACGTCGAGCAGGACGCCGTCGCGCACGCCACCGCCACCCAGGACAACCCGACGTGGGGCCTGGACCGGGTCGACCAGAAGAACCCGCCGCTGGACTCGAAGTACAACTACGCCAACACGGCCGCCAACGTGACCGCGTACGTCATCGACACCGGCATCCACAAGGCGCACGCCGACTTCGGCGGCCGGGCGGGCGACGGCCGCGACTTCATCGACGACGACGCGGTGGCGCAGGACTGCCACGGGCACGGCACGCACGTCGCCGGCACCATCGGCTCGAACACCTACGGCGTGGCCAAGGGCGTGAAGCTGGTGGGCGTCCGGGTGCTCAACTGCCAGGGCTCCGGGCAGTGGTCGCAGATCATCGGCGGCGTGGACTGGGTCGCGCGGAACGCGGTCAAGCCCGCGGTGGCCAACCTCAGCCTCGGCGGCTCCGCGGACACCACCGTGGACAACGCCATCAAGCAGCTCGTCGCCTCCGGCGTCACCACCGCGGTCGCCTCCGGCAACGACAACCGCGACGCGTGCAGCACCTCGCCCGCCCGCACGCCCGAGGCGATCACGGCCAACGCGATCGACAGCTCCGACAACCGCTCCTCGTTCTCCAACTACGGCACCTGCACCGACATCTTCGCGCCGGGCACCGGGATCACCTCCACCTGGCACACCGGGAACACCAACACCATCAGCGGCACCTCGATGGCCTCGCCGCACGTGGCGGGCGCGGCGGCGCTGTACCTGTCGGCCAACGCGTCGGCCACGCCGGCGCAGGTGGTCGAGGCCCTGACCGACAACGCCACCGCGGGCGTGGTCAAGAACGCGGGTTCGGGTTCGCCGGACAAGTTGCTGTACACGGGATTCATCGGCGGCGACCCGAACCCGCCCACCTGCTCGGGCGGGTCCAACACGGAGGACGTGGCGATCCCCGACGCGGGCGCGGCGGTGACCTCCGCCATCCCGGTCACCGGCTGCTCCGGCGCGGGCACCGCGGCCACCAAGGTCAAGGTGGACATCGCGCACACCTACACCGCGGACCTGGCGATCGACCTGGTCGCACCGGGCGGCAAGGCGTACGCGCTGCGCCGGTCCGGCGGCGTCGGCTCGTCGCACGGCATCCACGAGACCTTCACCCTGGACACCTCCGCGGAGACGAAGAACGGCACGTGGAAGCTCCAGGTGAAGGACGTCTACACCTACGACACCGGGACGATCGAGGGCTGGACCCTCACGTTCTGACCTCCTGATCGGCACCCGCGGCGCGCGTCCTCCTCTCCCGCGCGCCGCGAGTGCGCCCACGCGCGCGCTCCGTCGAAGGCCGGGGCACCACCTCCTGAAGGGGTTCCCGGGCTCTAGCATCGAGGGGGTGTTACGCGAACCCGCCACCACGCTCCGGGGCGCCCTGCGCGTCCTCGGCCAGGGGGACCCGGACTGGTTGGCGCAGGTCGACGGCCTGCTCGGAGGCGCGCTGACGACCGGTTCCACCGGTTCGAGGGCGCTGCGGGCCTGGCTGGAGCCGGACGGCGAGGTGCCCGTGCTCGTCGCCGCGGCCCTGACCCGGTCACCCGTCCGCCGGGACGTCGCGCACACCCTGCTCCTGTGCTCGGCGCTCTTCGCCCGCGCGCGGCGCGAGCCGGGGGGAACGCCCGCCGGGCGCCCCGGGGACGAGGTGCCCGCGTCGAGCCTCTACGCCGCCGAGGTACCCGCGCGGTCGGCGATGGGCGGCCCTCACGTCGCCCCGTGGCTCAGGAAACAGGGCGCGCTGGTCTGCGGCGCCCCGCCCTCCGGGACCTTCGCCGACGACGTGCTGGCCGGCTACCGCGAGACGTGGCTGGAGCTGGTCGGCGTCGACTACGTGCGCCCCCGCGTCCGGAAGGCGCGGGCGACGCGGGGCGCGCGGCTGTCCGACGAGCGGTGGTGGTCGGCCGAGACCGAGGTCGAGGACGACGTGGAGCTGTTCATCACCCGGCACCTCGACACGGCCGAAGCCACCAGGCGCCCGCTCCTCGTGGTGGGCGGCCCCGGGATGGGCAAGACCGCCCTCCTGGACCAGCTCGTCGCCACGCTGCCCGCCGTCGAGCGGACGGACTTGCCGATCGACCGGTCGCTGCCCCTCCGCGCGGATGGCACGCCCTCGGTGCTCCTGCTCGACGGCTTGGAGAACGTGCTGGCGGACCGCGCGGAGTACCTGCTGGAGCTGGCCGACTACCAGCAGTACCAGGCTCAGCGTGGCCGGCCGGTGGCGGTGGTGGTCACCGCCCGCCTGTCGGCGCTGGACCGGGCGGACGTCCCGGTGGGCATCCGGGTGGTCAAGCTCGAACCGTTCGACGACGAGCGGGTCCGCGCGTGGGTCGAGGCGTGGAACGAGGCCGTCGCCGGGACCGATCGGCGGCCGGTGGACCCGGCGGACGCGATCGCCCGGGGCGAGCCGGCCCGCGAGCCGCTGTCGCTGCGGTTGATCGCCGAGCACGGCGCTGCCGTCGGCGGCCTGACCCGGGCCGACCTCGTCCGCCGGGCGATCGGGCGGGGGTGGCGGCACGCCGTGGCCGATGACTACTGGGCGGCCATGCACCTGGTGGACAGGTACGACGACGCCACGGGGTTGTCGCACCGGTCGCTGGCGACCCGCCCCCTGGTCTTCGAGTTCGTGGCCGAGCTGGTCGCGGAGAAGCCCGAGGCGGAGCGCCGCCGCTTCCTGGTGGAGGTGGACCACCACCTCAACAGGCGCGCCAACCGGCTGGCCGCGTACTCGGCGAACCTGGTCCTGGCCAAGCTGCACGCGGCGGGTCCGGGCGCCACCCACGGCTCGGCAGCCGATCTGGTGCCCTGGTGGAAGGAGCAGCTGAGCGCCGACGACTACCGCGCCACGATGTCGCTGCTCGTCCTGAACGGCGACGTGCTCAGCCTGCGCGCGGACCTCTCGGCCTCACCCGCTCGGCACCCGGTCGAGTTCGTGCACCGGGACCTGGTCGCCGGTTCGGGCCTGGTCGGGCGGGTCACCTGGTCGGCGGACGGTTCCTTCCTCACCGCCAACTGCGACGGCCGTCCGGTCTTCTGGCGGACCGGTCCCGGCGAAGAGCCGAGGTTGGTCCACACCGAGGCGCCGAGCACGACCGACGTGGCCTGGCACCCGACGACCACCCGGGTCGCGGTCGTGCGACGGCACCGGCGGGTCGACCTCGTCGCCCCCGGTGAGGGGACGCCGCGACCTCTGTGCGGGGCGACCCGCGGCAGCCGCCTGGGCTGGTCGCCGGACGGCCGCGAGATCGCCGTGCTGGACCACTCCGAGCTGCGGCTCGTCGACGCCGCCACCGGACGCCCGAGCCGCTCCGTCCCGCTGCACCGCTTCCTCCCCCAGAAGGGGACGTACCTCCTGCGCCCCCGGTGGACGGCGGAGGGCCGGTTCATCGTGATCTCCAACGGCCAGGTCGTGCACCTGCTGGACTCGCGGAGCCTGGCACCCCGGTGGCGCGCCCGGGTCGGCGGCGAGGTGATGGACCTCGCCGCCCGCGACGAGAACGACGTCGTGGCCGCCGGCTCCTCGCCCGACGGCCACGGCGTGCAGCTCCACCAGGTGTCGACCAACACCGTGCTCGCCGTCCTGGAGGGGCACACGAAGCAGGTGATGTGCGTCAGGTTCTCGCCGGACGGCCAGTACCTGGCCTCGTCGTCCACCGACAACACCGTCCGGATCTGGCGTCGCCGCGACCTGGCGTGCGTGGCCGTCCTGCCCCGGGAGCACATCGGTCGCCGGGGCGGACTCGCCTTCCACCCGACCGAACCGCTGCTGGCGGTCAAGGACGGCAACCGGGTGGACGTGGTCCGCCTGCGCACCGACCTGCTCGGCCGGGCCGACGCGACCGACCAGGTGCGCCGCTACGCCAACGCCAAGGTCGTGCTGGTGGGCGACACCGGGGTCGGCAAGTCCGGTCTCGGGCTCGTGCTCAGCGGCCGGCCCTACGAGCCGACCTCCTCCACGCACGGCCGCCGGGTGTGGACCTTCGAGCGCGCCCACTCCCACACGCCCGAGGGCGAGGCGCACACCCGCGAGATCCTGCTGTGGGACCTGGCGGGCCAGCCGGGTTACCGGATCGTGCACCAGTTGCACCTCAACGAGGTGGCGGTGGCGCTGGTGGTGTTCGACGCGCGCGGCGAGACCGACCCGTTCGCCGGGGTCCGCCACTGGCAGCGGGCGTTGGAGCAGGCCCGGCGGCTCGACGGGGCCACGGCGGCGCGCCCGCGCACCTACCTGGTGGCCGCGCGGGTCGACCGGGGCGGGATCGCGGTCGGCAGGCGGCGGATCGACGAGGTCGTGGCGTCGCTGGGCTTCGACGGCTACCTGGAGACCAGCGCCAAGGAGGGCTGGGGCGTCGAGGAGCTGGCCCGCGCGATCCGCGACGGCATCGACTGGGAGTCGGTGCCGGTGGTCGGGTCGAGCGCCCTGTTCGAGGCGATCAGGGAGTTCGTGCTGGAGGAGAAGCGGCAGGGCCGGGTGCTGTCCACGGTCGACGACCTGTGGCACGGCTTCCGCCGGGTCCGGGGTGGCGCGCCGGAGGCGTCGGCGGACCACTTCTCCACCTGCCTGGGGCGGCTGGAGAGCGTCGGCCTGGTCCGGCGGATGGCGTTCGGCGACCACGTGCTGCTCCAGCCCGAGCTGCTGGACGCCTACGCGTCGGCGCTGGTCCAAGCGGCCCGCGAGGAGCCGGACGGGCTCGGGTTCGTGCCGGAGGACGCCGCGCTGGAGGGCCGGTTCCGGATGTCCGGGGACGAGCGGCTGGGCAACCGGCAGCAGGAGCGGGTCCTGCTCGTGACGGTGGTGCGGGAGCTGCTGCGCCGGGAGATCGCGCTCAAGGAGGTCACCGACCGGCAGGTCGACCTGATCTTCCCGTCCCAGTTCACCCGGCAGCGGCCCGACGCGCCGCGCGTCCCGGGCGAGGACGTGGTGTTCGCGTTCTCCGGGCGGCTCCACTCGGTCTACGCGACGCTCGCGGTCCGGCTGTCCCACTCCCGGCTGTTCCGGCGGGACGGGATGTGGCACAACACGGCCACCTACGCGGCCCTGGCCGGCGGCA
The DNA here is from genome assembly GCF_042732085.1 of Actinosynnema sp. NPDC059797. NCBI lineage: Bacteria > Bacillati > Actinomycetota > Actinomycetes > Pseudonocardiales > Pseudonocardiaceae > Actinosynnema > Actinosynnema sp. NPDC059797. Next base: position 4,892 of record NZ_JBHWIE010000035.1, on the reverse strand, counting down.
CGTGCGGCATCGCGCTGCGCGAGACCGGCGAGGGTCGGGGCGAGCTGGTCGTGTTCCACGAGGGGCCGGTCGAGCCGGTGGTGCGCACGCAGTTCGAGACCTACGTGGTGGAGCACCTGACCGCGCGCGCCGTCGAGGGCACGGTGGAGGCGCGGCGGGTGCGGGCGTGCCGCGTCTGCCGCTACGCGATCCCCGACGAGGTCGTGCGGGGCCGGCTCGCCAGGGGCGCGACCACCGTCCGCTGCCCGATGTGCGACGAGGGCGTGGTTGGCCTGGTGGACGAGCAGGTCGGCGACGTCCGGTCCGCGGTGGTCGAGATGAACGCCAGCGCCGACGAGCAGCGGGACCGGGACGTGGCGGCGACCGCGGTCAGGGGCAAGCGGGACGCCGGCGACTACGACGTGTTCCTCTGCCACAACACCCGGGACAAGCCGCGCGTGCTCGAACTGGCCGCGCGGCTCGAAGCGCGCGGCATCCTGCCGTGGCTGGACCTCCGCGACATCAGGCCGGGTGCCCGGTGGCAGCAGGAGATGGCCAAGGGCATCGAGGTGAGCCGGTCGGCGGCGGTGCTGGTCGGCCCGGCGGGGCGCGGCCCGTGGCACGACGCCGAGATGGAGCTGATCCGGGACCGGTTCGTGCGCAGCGGCAGGCCGGTCATCCCGGTGATCCTCGACGGCACCGAAGGCGACCCGGAGCTGCCGGACTTCCTGGCGCTGTGGCACACCGTCGACCTGCGGGTGGCCGATCCCGACCCGATCGACCAGCTCGTGTGGGGCATCACCGGCGAACCGCCGCGCTGAGCGCGCGCACCTCCTGACCGGCCGCGCTCAGCGCCGGCGGCCGAACGCGCCGCGCAACTGGGCCCGGACCCGGCGACCGGCCAGCCGCACCGGGTCGAGCACCGACCGGCGCACCCAGCGGGCCGGCTCGACCACCGCGACCCGCCACACCCAGCGGGCGGGCGCCACCACCGCGGCCCGCCACACCTGCCGGAGCGCCCGGCCGACCGGTGCGAGCACCGCGCGGTGGAGGTACCGCGCGGGGACGACGACCACGACGACGACCACGCGGCGCAGCAGCCGGCCCAGCGCCGCGAACACCCGCTTGACTCGGACGAACGCCCACCCCAGCGCGTCGAAGAAGAGCCGGAGCAGCGCCCACAGCCCGCGGCCGAGCCACCGGACCGGCCGCACGACCAGGTTCCGCCACAGCCACCGCGTCGGCCGCACGACGGCGTTCCGCCACAGCCACCGGCCCGGGACCACGACGGCGTTCCGCCACAGCCACCGCAGCGGGACCGCCACCAGCGCCCGCAGGCACCACGCCAACGGCCTGCCCACCGCCCTCAGCGCACGACCGAGGTAGTCGCCCACGGGGATGCCACCCAGGCGGCGCAGCAGCCGGCCCGCCGGCGCCCACAGGCGGTCGAGCACCGCGCCGACCGCCTCGAACACGCGGCGCAGGCCCCGTCCGACCCCGCCGAACACGGCTCGCAACCCCCGGCCGACCCAGCCGAACACCGCCCGCACACCCCGCCCGACCGGCACGAACACGGCGCGCAGGCCGCGCCCCGTCCAGTCGAGCACCGCCCGCGCGCCCCGCCCCGTCCAACCGAGCACGCGCCACACGCCCCGCCCGGCCCAACCGAGCACCGCCCGCAGCCCCCGGCCCACCGGCACGAGCACCGCGCGCAGGGCCCGCCGGACCCCGTCGGCCAGCCACCGCAGCCCCCGGCCCACCGGCGCGACGAGCCACCGCCGCAGGAACCTCGCCACCGCGCCGCCCGAGCGCCGGATCCGCCCGGCGACCGCCCGCAGGGGCCGCAGCACCGCCCGCCCGACCGCCTTGAGCCAAGCCCACGCCAGCGTCACCGGCACCACGACCGCCACGGCGACGACGCGCGCCACCCACACCGCCCACCTCGGCGGCTGCGGCTCGTCCTCGGGGTCCACGCTCGTCATGGCCACACCAACGTCATGACCACACCGACGCGGCGCGACCCGTCCCGGTTTCACCGCCGCGGCCCGGTGTCGGCGACCGCGCACCGGGCCGCCGGCGGTCGCGCGGACGCGGCCGAGGCGCCCGCCAGTGCCCTCAGGACGTGCGCGGCGGGTCGAGCGGCACGCGCCGGGCGGTCGGGGCCGTCAGCGCCAGGTCCGCCACGGCGGGCTCACCGCAGCACCCGCCGGAGGTCTCCTCGGGCACGTCGAACACGCCCGAGCCGCCGCACACGCCGGTCTCGGGCAGGACCAGCTCGACCCTGCCCGCGGCCTCGTGGTCGCCGGCGATCTCGGCGACGACGCTGCGGACCTGCTCGTAGCCGGTCAGGGCGAGGAACGTGGGCGCGCGGCCGTAGCTCTTCATGCCCACCAGGTAGACACCCGGCTCGGGCTGGCGCAGCTCGGCGGCGCCGTGGGGGTAGACGGTGCCGCAGGAGTGGACGTTGGGGTCGATCAGCGGCGCCAGCCTCGTCGGCGCCCCCAGCACCGGGTCCAGGTCGAGCCGGACCTCCGACAGCCACGAGTGGTCGGGGCGGAACCCGGTCAGCGCCACTACCTCGTCCACGGGGTCGAGCCGGCGGCCGTCCTGCGACCGGATCACCAGCCGCCCGCCGTCCCGCTCGACGGCCGCGGTGCGGAAACCGGTGGTCACGTCGACGTGCCCGGCCCGCACGGCGGCCCGCGCCGCGAGTCCCAGTGCGCCCCGGGCGGGGAGCTGGTCGGCCTCGCCGCCGCCGAAGGCGTTGCCCACGGCGCCGCGCCGCAGCAGCCAGGTGAGGTGCGTGCCGGGGTGCCGCTGTGCCAGGTCGGCGAGCGCGACCAGCGCGGTGAGCGCCGAGTGCCCGCTGCCCGCGACCGCGATGCGCCTGCCCGCGTACCGCTCGGCCTCCACCGCCAGGTCGGGCACGCGGTAGGCGATCCGGTCGGCGGCGGCGCGTTCGCCGACGGCGGGCAGGCCGTCGCCGCCCAGCGGGTTGGGCGAGCCCCACGTGCCGGAGGCGTCAACGACGGCGCGGGCGGGAATCCGTTCCTCGCCGGCGGCGGTCTGCACGTGCACGGTCAGCGGCTCGTCGTCCCGGCCGGCGTCCACGACCCGGTCGCGGCCCCGGCGCGCCACGCCCACCACCCGCGCGCCGAACCGGACGTGCCCGCCCAGCGCGTCCGCCAGCGGCGCCAGGTACCGCGACGCCCACTCCGCCCCGGTCGGGTAGCCGGTCGGGGCGGGAGCGGTCCACCCCGTGGTGCCCAGCAGCCGCCGCGCGGCCGGGTCGACCAGCTCCGACCAGGCCGAGAACAGCCGCACGTGGTGCCACCGAGCCACCGCCGCGCCCGCCTGGGGCCCTGCTTCCAGCACCAACGGCCGCAAACCCCGTTCGAGGAGGTGCGCCGCCGCTGCCAGGCCGATCGGTCCCGCACCGACCACGACCACCGGGAATCCGTCCACGAGCCACCTCTTTCATCGTCACTCTTCGATCGAGTGGGGAGGAATCTATCGACTATCCTCGATGGAATCAACTATCGATCCCAGTCGATAGACTGGCCGTCATGACGACGACGACGCGGCCGGTGGGGCTCCCGCCCGAGGAGGCCGCCACCTACGCCGACTGGTTCGCCTGCCTGGCCGACCCGACGCGCGTGCGGCTGCTGCACACCGTCGCCACCCACCCCGGCGAGATCACCGTGGGCGCGCTGACCGAGGCACTGGGCATCAGCCAGTCCACCTGCTCCCACCACCTGCGCAAGCTCGCCGACACCGGCTTCGTCCGGCTGCGCAAGGAGGGCACCGCCACCCTGGTCTCGGTCAACCCGGCCTGCTGCACCGGCCTGCCGCACGCCGCCGACGCGGTCATGGGCACGATCGTCACCCGCCCGTGCTGCCCCACCGACCTGCCAGGCGACGTGACCGTGCGCGCCATGACCGACGGTGACTGGTCGGACGTGCGGCGCATCTACGGCGAGGGCATCGCCACCGGCAACGCCACCTTCGAGACCGAGACCCCCGGCCGCCGCACCCTCGACGCCAAGTGGCTCCCCGGGCACCGCTGGGTCGCCGAGGTCGACGGCCGCGTCGCCGGCTGGGCCGCCGCCACCCCCGTCTCCACCCGCGAGTGCTACGCCGGCGTCGCCGAGACCTCCGTCTACGTGGGGGAGGGGTTCCGCGGCCGCGGCGTCGGGAAAGCGTTGCTGCACAAGCAGGTCACCGCCGCCGACGAGGCCGGGCTCTGGACCCTGCAGACCGCGATCTTCCCCGAGAACCGCGCGAGCATCGCCCTGCACCACTCCGCCGGCTTCCGCACCGTCGGCGTCCGCGAACGCATCGCCCGACACCACGGCGCCTGGCGCGACACCGCCCTGCTCGAACGCCGCGCGGAATCCCGCACGACCACCGCCCGCTGACACCGGTCGCCCGCCCGCCGCACCGGTCACGGCGTGTACCGTGACGCCGATGACAGGCGCCCGTTCAACCACGAGCGGGCGCCTGTCGCTGCTCTGCGCTGGAAGTCGCGAGGAACGAGGGTGGCATGGCTGAGACGACGGCCAAGGGGACCGCGGTCGCCAGGCGGAACACCGGCAAGGCGGCGCCGGTGGACCAGCCCGAGCTGCGGCAGCTCCTCGCCGGGCTGACCGCGGTCCGCGACGGCGACTTCGGCACGCGGCTCCCCGACGACGCGGACGGCCTGCTCGGCGAGATCGCCACCGTCTTCAACGGCATGGTGGACCAGCTCTCGCTGTTCACCTCCGAGGTGACGCGCGTGGCGCGGGAGGTCGGCACGGACGGCCGGCTGGGCGGCCAGGCCGAAGTGCCCGGCGTCTCGGGCACCTGGAAGGACCTCACCGAGTCGGTGAACGCCATGGCGGGCAACCTGACCAGGATTTTGGGAGTGTTGTTGT
>NZ_JBHWIE010000034.1:0-46596 GCF_042732085.1 Actinosynnema sp. NPDC059797 | reverse complement strand
CAGCAGCAGTGCGCCGATCACCAGCAGCGGCACCGGGGACGCGCCCGTGGACGCCAACCCCGCCGTCGCGCCGGCCGCCGCCCGCCGTCCCCGTCACGCCCGACGTCGCCGAGCCACCAGGTAGGCCGCGCCGCCGGCGAGCAGCAGCAGTGCGCCGATCACCAGCAGCGGCACCGGGGACGCGCCCGTGGACGCCAACCCCGCCGTCGCGCCGGCCGCCGCGATGACCACCGGGGTGCTCGTGCTCATCGCGGTGCTCGGAGGCGTGCTCACCGGGCCCGCCTCGGCGGTGCTGATCGTCCGCACCAGGACGTTGTTGCCCGGGTCGGTGTCCCGCTCCGGTTCCATGAAGACCCACTTGGTGGTGGCGCGGACCTCGGCGTCGACCAGTGCGCGATCCACCCGCGCGGTGATCGCGAACGTCACGGACCCACCCGGCTGCACGTCCGCGAGGTGCGACGACGCCAGGGTGACCGTCTGACCGCCGACCGAGCCGCCCTCCTCGACCGACACGGGGGTGAGGCCGTCCGGGAACCGGACCTCCCCGTTCAAGCGGACGGGCACGTTGCCGCCGTTGTGCAGCTCGACCTCCACGGTCGCCTCGCCGCCGACCGCCGGGTGCTCCGGGACCCGCAGCGCCGTGACCGCCGCGTCGTGCTCGGCCCTCTTGAAGCCCGCCCCGAAGGGCCCGGCCTCTCCGCCCGGCGCCACGTCGAACTCCGCCGTGCGCCCGGTCACCGGGTCGAAGGCCGAGTCGCCACCCGGAACCGTGAACCCGCGGTCGAGGCTCGGGCTGTACAGGTTGAGCCGGTAGGTCCCCGCGGGCAAGCCCTCGATCCGGTACCGCCCCTCGTCGTCGGTGTGGCCGGAGTCGGCGAAACCGCCGCCGTAGGCCATGAACGGCGTGTCCGTCAGCGGCGGCTCGGCCGGCTGGCGGACGCCGTCGACGTTCTCGTCGATCCAGGCGAACCCGGTGACCACGCCGCCCCGGAACCCGAAGTCCGCCCCGGCCACGGCCCCCGCCACGACCTCCACGCGCACCGATTTCCTCGTGGTGGCAACGTATTGGTCCGCCTTGGCCGACACCTCGTAGGTCCCCGCCGAAAGGTCGTGGACCCGGTACGACCCACCGCTCAGGCCGCCGGTCACGTCGTGCACCTCACCGGTCGCGACGTTCTCGACTCGCACCGCCGCCAACACCGTTCCCCGCTCGTCGGCGTCGCGCACGCCGTCGCTGTCGAGGTCGAGGAACGTCCACCCCTCGATCGCGCCCGTCCCGCCCGGCTCCGCCTGGGCCGGGACCGCCGACACCACCGCGGCCAGCGACACGGCCGCGGCCACACTCATCCAGCGCATCCGCGCTCCCCCCGTTGTTCTGTTGTCCCCCTTGCCCAGCGAAAGACGCCCACCCCGCACCGAGGTTGCGCCCCACCGGGGATGAGACGGCGATCACGGTGGGACGTCCGCCGTCGGCCCGCCACCACCTCGGGTCACGGAATTCCGGAACACCGGGGTCGAGCGCCCCGTAAGGTCTGGCGAATGGGCTGGGAAGCACTCGGGCAGTGGGGTGGGGACGTCGCTCGCATCGAGCCGCTCACCGGCGGGATCGCCAACGACGTGTGGAGCGTGCGCGTCGACGGGCGCCTCGCCGTCGGCCGCCTCGGCAGCAGGAGCGACGCCGACCTGGCGTGGGAGACCGACCTCCTGCGGCACCTCGACCGCGAAGGCCTGACCGTGCCGGTGCCGATCCCGACCGCGGACGGCCGGCTGTTCGCCGACGGACTGGTGGTGATGACCTACCTGGAGGGCGGACCGCCCGAGACGGAGGCCGACTGGCGTCGCGTGGCCGGCGCGCTCCGCGAGCTGCACCGGGTGACGCGGGGTTGGCCGCAGCGCCCGGGGTGGCGGTCGTCGACCGACCTCCTGCACGCCGAGACCGGGACGAAGATCGATCTCGGCGCGATGCCCGCCGAGGGCGTCGCCCGGTGCCGGGCGGCGTGGGCGAGGCAGGCCGGGCGCCGGACCTGCGTCGTGCACGGCGACCCCAACCCCGGCAACGTCCGCATGACCGCGGACCGGGTCGCGCTGATCGACTGGGACGAGGCGCACGTCGACGTGCCCGACCTCGACCTGGCGCTGCCCCACAACGCCGCGGACCTCGACGACGACCGGTACGACGTCGCCGCGCAGGCGTCGGCCGCGTGGGAGGCGGCGGTCTGCTGGGGCGACGAGTACGCGGTCAAGCGGCTCGCCGAAGTCCGGGCGGTCTGAAGAACGCGCCCGAGGGGTGGACTCGGCGGCCCGTGCCGCCGGTCACGGCAGGTCGCGGTCCGGTCCGCGAGGTTCAGGCGCCGCGCCTCACCTCTTGTCCACCTCCACGCGAAGAGCGGCCGAGCCCTCTTCGAGCCACCCGCAGTAGGTGTCGAAGTCGAGGTGACGTCCGTCCGGGACCGATTCCTGGGCGAGGGTGAGCAGGTGCCTGGCGAGGGACACCAGACCGGCCGGGTTGCCCGAGATCACCACCGTCTTCTCGGGCGAATCCCACACCTCCGCCCGGAGGACGGTGCCTTCCTCCCACCAGGTCCCGACACCGAGCGCGGGATCGTAGGCAGCCACCTCCACCTCGACGGGTACCACCGACCGGGGGTGTTCTTCGGCGGGGTCTGCGGGTGGTTCCATTCCGACTCCCTCGGGTAGGACGATGTGAACGCCGCCGGCGCGGGGTGCCGGCACCGGGCTCACGGCGGCCTGGTCAACGAGCGCCGAACCGCGGCAGTCCGACGCGGAAACCGGGGCGGCGGTCTCCGTCGGCCCGGTGCCTCCCAGTGGTTCCCAGCGCCTCCGCGCAGTCCTGTGCGCTCGGGCGGCGGCGCGCCGTGAGGGAGGTCATCAGCCTCAGCAGGCGCACCACGTCCCTCGGCAGGTCCTCGGGGACGACGGGCGGGCGGTGCAGGCGCGCTTCGGCGGCGTCCACTGCACCGCCCTGGTACTCACGTCGGCCGGTCAGGCACTCCAGCAGCACCAACCCCAGGGCGTAGACGTCGGCGGCCGGGCCGACGTCGTCGCCGCGGACCTGTTCCGGGGCCAGGTAGGCCGCCGTGCCCGGCACGTGGCCGGTGCGGGTGAACCGGGCGCCGTCCCCCGAGCGCGCCAGGCCGAAGTCGGCCAGGTGCGGCGTGCCGGCCTGGTCGAGCAGGACGTTCGAGGGCTTGACGTCCCGGTGCACCACGTCCTGGTCGTGCACGTGCGCCAACGCCTCGGCCACCCCGGCGCCCAGGCGGCGGACCTCGGCCACCGGCAGGGCGCCCTGCCCCAGCCGGGCTCGCAACGTGGTCCCCTCGACCAGCCGCAGCACCATGAACGGCCTGCCGCCGTGGAGCCCCGCGTCGTAGAGGGACACCACGCCGGGGTGCGACAAGCGGGCCAACGTCCGGGCCTCGAGGTGGAACCGGCGAACGGCGTCGTCGTCGGCGCACGGCCGGAACACCTTGACCGCCACCGGGCGGCGCAGGTCGACGTCCCAGGCGCGGTGCACCTCGGCCATGCCCCCGACCCCCAAGGACCCGGTCAACCGGTACCTACCGGCCACGAGACCGTCGCCGACAGGTAACACCCCGCACCCCTCTTCCGCAGACCCGGAACCCCCGGTACCCCATTTTGGCAGCCGCGAACCGGGCAGCCGATCGCGAGGCACGACCGGTTCCCCCCTGCCGTCCTTCCGCGGGCGCCTCAGCGGTGGAAGCGCGTCGTCTCCAGCAGGGGCTCGCGGCCGACGTCGACGGCGTTGACCGGGGCGTCGGGGTCGGCGTAGCCGAACGAGATGCCCAGCAACAACTTCCCGCCGGAGATGCCGAGCACCTCGCGGATCGTCCCGCTGTAGAAGCTGAGCAACCCCTGGGGGCAGCTGGCCACCCCGTGGGCGGCCATGGCCAGCAGCAGTGTCTGCGCGTACATGCCGACGTCCGCGGTCAGCCTCGGGTCGCCCGACTCCGGCGCGTACAGCAGGGCGACGTGGGGGGCGTCGTAGAACCCGAGGCTCTTCAGGTCGTAGGCGGTGCGCAGGTCCTCGTCACCGCGGCCGATGCCGAGGGCGTCGTAGAGCGCCGCGCCGAAGGCGGCCCGCCGGCGCTGGTGCACCGGTGAGTAGATGCTCTCGTCGTAGGCGAAGTCCGGCGTCCGCCGGCCGGCCCGGTGAGCGGCCACGAGCGCCTCGGCGAGCGCGTCCCGCGCGGCGCCGCTGACCACCTCGACCTGCCAGGGCTGCGCGTTGGAGTTCGACGGCGCCGAGCCGGCCAGGCCGAAGACGGCCTCGATCGTCTCCTCCGGGACGGGGTCGGGCAGGAACGCCCTGGTCGCGCGCCGGCCGCGGATGAGCTGCCCCACGGCGTCGGCGAGCCCGGTCGTCATCGGTGTCACACCGCCTCCTCTGGTACACGTTTGCGTTTACTTGGGCGACCGTAGCGCACCACTACCCGCTAAGTAAACGCTGACGTATACTTGGTGCATGAGCGCAGAACCCGCGCGCCGGGCCGGGCGCGGTGGTCGGGAACGCGTGCTGACCGCCGCGAGCAGCCTGTTCGCCCGACGTGGCATCACCGCGACCACGATGGAGGACGTCGCCGCCGAGGCCCCGGTCTCCAAGCGGACCCTCTACGCCCACTTCCCCACCAAGGAGGACCTGGTCCTCGCGCAGCTGGAGCACGTCCTGAGGTCCGGCTACACCCTGCTGGAGACCCTGGCGCGCACCGACCTGCCGCCCCGGGACCGGATCCTCGCGATGTTCACCGCGCGGCCGTGGCCGGACGGGAACGTCCGCGGCTGCCCGTTCCTCAACGCCGCGGCCGAGCACCCGGACCCCGCCGGCCGGGTGCACGCCTTCGCCCGCGAGCAGAAGCTCCTCATGCTCACCCTGGTGACCGGTCTCGTGGACGAACTCGGCATCGACGACCCGCGACCGCTCGCCGAGCAACTCGTCACCCTCGCCGACGGCGCCGCGAGCCGCGCCATGGTCCTCAACGACCCCGACTACGGCCGTCACGCCCGTGCGGCCGCCGAGGTGCTCCTCGACCACGCGCCACGTCGCCCCCGCGACGCGTAGGCGTGCACCGCCGGCGGAGCCGACTTCGTCCGGAGCCGTCCCGGACCGCGCGGCGTTGTCGTACCCCGCCTATATGGTTCGGGCATGAGCCGGCCGATCCCGTTCACCGACCTCAACTTCAAGCTCGCCGTCGTCCAGGAGCTGATGTACGAGCAGGACCTCCTGCCGAGGTTCGACCTGCGCGAGCACGCCGCCGAGCAGGGCTTCACCTACGACGAGGGCAGCTTCGAGGCGGTGCCCGAGGCCCTGGCCCACTTCGAGGCGCTCGAGGTCCCCGCCGAGCTCGCGGAGAAGATCACCGAGATCCGGATGGACGGTGGCAACGAGATCTACCTCCAGATCGCGCCGAACTGGGACGGCGAGGACGACCTGTTCGACGTCGGCGAGTTCGCCGACCTGCGGCACTTCCCCAACCTGAAGTCGATGACGCTGTTCTACACGGGCGACGAAGAGGCGCTGGAGGTGCTGCGTGCCCGCGGGATCGAGGCCGACTGGCTCTGAGGACGGCGGATCGGGACCCGCCGACCGCGATCGCGGACCGCGGCCGGAGCGCTAGTCGACGGCCATGGGGGAGCCCGGCTGGTCCTGCGCGGCCCGCTGCCTCTGCTCCTTCAACCAGCCGTGCGCCGCGCGCAACTGGTTGCGCACCTGGTTGTGCAGGCTGGTGAACTCCGACTCGGTGATGGTGCCGCGGTTCGCGTCCATGATCTGCCGGTGCACGTACTTCACCGAGGGCCTGGTGTCCACGGGACCGGCGCTCGGGTCCTTGTCCACGAGGTCGATGGCGAAGCTGATCCAGTCGGCCTTCTGGTAGGGGCCGCCGGGGACGATCGGCGACTCCGCCTCGGCCCTCTCGACGATCGCCTCGACCCGCAGCCGGATCGCGTACCCGAGGCCCTCCATGCGCGGCCGGAAGTCGCGCAGTGCCGACTCCATGGCCAACTGCTCGGTGTTGACCGCGTTGGTGCCGATCACGAGGTTGTGGAAGGCGGTGGGGCCGCCGTCGTTGTCGCCGATCAGGTGGCACCACTCGTGCGAGGCGAGGCGTTCGTCGGTGCGGGGGCGACCGGACTGCGGCATGAGGTGGTGCGCCTGGAAGTTGCCCATCGCCGGGGCGGGGTTGCGACCGGCGTCCTGCCGGCCCGCCACCGGCGGTTCGCTCACCCCCACCTGGGCGCGCGTCTTCCCGGCCGGCCGGGCCTGCTTCGCCAGGTCGTCGAAGTCGGCCGGGAGCAGGAAGCGGCGGTCGTCCTTGCGCGTGCCGTCCCGGTGGGTGAAGCTCGGGTCGGTGATGTTGCGCGTGTAGAACAGGAACGGCTCGTACTCGTGGCTGGGCAGCTGGACGAGCGAACCGCGGTCCGCCTCCGTCACGCGGTTCTCCTCCTCCAGCCCCCGTCCTTCGATCAGCACCCGCAGGGACTCGTCGGGATCACCGGGCAGGTGCTTCAGGAAGTCCGGGTTGACGTCCCAGTAGTCCCCGAACCGGTAGGGCCGTCCCATCGACCGCCCCCGCGATCCCTTGGGCACCCGGACGAACTCGAACGGCCCGTTCAGGTCGATCATGATGGGTGAGCGCTGCCGCTGCCGGTCGTTGATCACCTGGACCCGGTAGGTGAAGAACGAGGTCTGGTACTCGACCACCCAGTCCTCCACCAGGCGGTGGCCCGAGCGGGTCGTCATCCTCGGCGGCAGGACGAAGTTGCGCTCGACGCGCACCGCGTCCACGCCGTGCCCCGCGCGCCGGGCGACGTAGGCGGCGGACCGCGACGGACCGACGGGGTTCCCGTCCTCGTCGAACGCCTCGTCCGGCACCCACATCGCGACCAGGTCGTCCAGCTGGTTCCGCTGGGCCTCCTGCTGCGCCTCGGTCCCGTGGACCACGCGCTGCACCGCCGCTCCCGGCCGCACCGCGTGCCCGGCCTGCTCCGCCGGTGGCCGCCCCTGGTGCGTGGTCGGGCTGCTCGCCAGGACGCGGGTGGCGTTCGCCTCGGCTTCGCGCTCGAAGCGGTCGCCGGGGTCGGAGACGCGCACCCCGTCCCCCCGGTCGGTGCCCGCCACCGGGCCCGAGCGCTGCTGGACCACGTGCGTCAGCTCGTGGGCCAGCGTGTGCCGGTCGGCCCCGCCGTCACCGATGACCACGTGGTTGCCGGAGGTGTAGGCACGCGCGCCCACTTCCGCCGCCGAGGCCCGCGCGGCCGGGTCCGTGTGCAGGCGCACGTCCGAGAAGTCCGCGCCGAACCGGGCCTCCATGTCGGCGCGGGTGCCGTCGTCGAGGGGTCGTCCCGGTGATCGCAGGACCCCGGGCAGGGCCGAGCGCTGCACGGGCCGGTCGTGCCCGCAGTCGTCCCCGCAGGAGTGGGGCTGCCGCCGCTCCTCGACCAGGTGGGCCACTGCGGCGTTGCCGACGGTGCGTTGCAGGTGCAGGAGCGCCTGCGGCGTCAGGACCCCCTCCTGCCACCCCGGCGCCGCCGGATCGACCGCCGGCGCGGGTGCCGGTCGCGACCGGGTCGGGTCGGCCTGTTCCTGGTGCTGCTCGCGCATGAGCCCTCCACTCCCCCGACGCCGGACCGGCCTGGTCCGACGCTGCCGGCCGGGTCGGCGCCGGCGGAAGGGCCGCGAGGGCACGACCGCTGCCCCGTCCCTGCCCCGGAGGGCACCCCGCCCGCCACCGACAGGTCGCGCCGCCCCGTGCCCCTCCCCCGAATACCCTGGGCACCGGCTGCCGCCCGCGCCGGGAGCCGAGGCCGACCTGGTGGAGGAAGCGTTCGTGCGCATCGGTGTGTTCTACGACGGGACGTGGTTCGCGTACCTCAGCGACTTCTACGCGACCGTCCACCCCAGAGCGGCCCGCATCTCGCTGGAGGGCTTCCACGACGCGCTGCGCTGGCACGTCCACACCGAGGCCGGCCGCCCCTTCGAGGAATGCGTCGTCGCGGAGGCGCACTACGTGCGCGGCCGCATCGACACCCCGGCGACCTCCTTCGACGCGGCCCTGACCGCCGCCGGCATCACCCGCCACGACCTCCCGCTCCTGGGCGGCAAGGAGAAGGGCGTCGACGTCCACTTCGCGCTGGAGGCCTGGGACCGGGCCACCACCTCACCGCTGCACTGGGTCGTCCTGGTCACCGGCGACGCCGACTTCACCCCGCTGGCCACCAGGTTGACCGCGCGCGGGATCCGCGTGGTCGTGCCGGTGGTGGAGACCCGGATGCCGTGGTTCCCGTCCTCGGCGCAGCCGGAGTGGACACCGCGCACCGCCGCGCCCCTGCGCGCGGCGGCGACCACCACCCCCGCCTTCGACGACCTGTTCGCCCCCGCCGACCGCCCCGACTCGCCCCTGCGCTCCCCGTTCGTGCCCTCGCGGCAAGCCGTCGCCGCCCCCGCCGGCGCCCCGCGCGGCCGCCGTCGCGGCACCGTGACCGGCTGGCAGCCGGGCCACCCCCACGGCTTCATCACCGATACCCGGGGCGACTCCTGGTTCGCCTCCCGCGACGACCTGCCCGACGACCGCACCGCGCTGCCCACCGGCACCCCGGTGTCGTTCACCGGCTCCCCCACCCCGCCACCGGGGCACAAGTACCCGCGGGCCTACTCGATCCGACCAGAATGACCGGGATCCGGGCGCTCAGCCCCCGGCCGGCCCGCTGGTGGCGGACACGAAGATCCGGGCGAGCCTCCCCGTCCCCCACTGCAGGCCGAGCCGGTGCCCGGCCAGGTCGTAGTTGACGGTGACCTCGCCGGAGGCGCGGTCCTCCCAGCTGTTGTGCGCGAGGGCGCCCCGCGCCCGCAGGTAGGCGTCGACCGGTCCGCGTTGCCCGTCCAGGTCGAGCCCGGAGATCACGCGGTCGGCGATCGGGCAGAGCGCGACGTCGACGGTCACCTTCTTCACCAGCCCGTCGAGCAACGCGATGTCGACGCCGTCGGGGCTCCAGCCCACGGGTTCCACCGCGCTCTGCCGGACGGTCGCCCCGGGGAACAGCCCGCGCAGCTCCGCGTAAGGCGCAGAGCCCTCGGACGCGCCCAGAGCGGCGCACATCGTCGTGATGACGCCGGTCAACGACGTCCCCGGGACGGGGGGCAGGTCGGTCGGGAGTTCCCCGGTCTTGCGAGGCGCCGGTCGCGGGTCCCGACCGCCGAAGTCGGCCACCCGGTCCCAGACCCAGTCGGCCATCGACCCGGCGACGGGCTCGTCGGGGTGCCCGGGTCGACGCTTGACCAGCGCCCCGAGCGCGACGACGACCAGGTGCGCCCCGGCGTCGTCGGTCATCACCGGTTCCCAGACCTCGTTCTCGGGCCAGTCCGGGTGCGCGGCCGGGTCGGCCTCGATCCGGGCGCCCATGGCGATGATCTCGGCCGCCGACATCAGGCGGAACGGCTCGGCCAACCCCCAGGCGGCGCCGGAGCCGGGCCGCTGGCCGTCGTGCCAGGCCACCAGGTCCTCCGCGGCCACCGAGCCGACCTCGTCGCCCCCCGGCACGTCGGAGACCCGGACCCCGGGCCGCAACGTGGCGCGCAGGTCGGCGGGCATCACGTCGTCCAACGCCGCCAGCGCGGAAGCCAGGTCCGTGCCGAGCACCCGGTCGCGCAGTTGCCGCCACCCCAGCTCGATCACCCCGGAGCGGCGGATGTCCTCCAGCGTGATGTCCTTGGCCTGGGCGTTCTCGACGATCCGGAGCATCGTCCGAGCCGTCTCCACCAGGCCCTGCAGCATCTCCTCCGTCGGGTCCTCGCGCAGCAGCCGCAGCCCGAGCCGCTCGGCGTCGGCGAACCGGTACTGCACCAGGTAGGACCAGCCGAGCATCAGGGCGACCCAGGAGTTCGCCGCGTCGGCCCGGATGGCCTCCTCGGCCGTGGGCACGAACCGGTCGGGTGGCGCGAAGCTCCCCAGCAGGTAGGCCGCGCGCTTCCCGAGCGCGGTGGGGAGGTCGTCCGGCGCCGTCCGGGAGCACAGCGCCACCGCCTCGTCGAGTCGGCGCCACCCGTCCTCGTGCTGCCCGCAGAGCGACTGGGCGAAGCCCAGCTCCATCCAGTCGCCCCACTCCTCGTGCTCCTCGCGCAGCACCGCGCGCGCCCAGCGCAGCGCCTCGGGGTGGTCGTGCTCGACCAGCGCCAGGTGCCGGAGGGCACGGGCGGCGTTGACGAACTGCCGGTCGTGGCGACCGGCCACCCGCAGGTAGAGGCGCCGCGCCTCGTCGACCCGGCCACAGACCTCGTGGTGGTTGCCGAGCAACAGCGACACGCTGCTCCGCTCCGGCTGGACCGCGAGCACCCGCGACGCCAGCTCGGCGACCTTCGGGTGCCGCGGCTGTGCCGCGAAGAGCTCCCAGGCCAGGTCCAGGCTCCGCTCCACGGCGTCGTCGGTGACCGCGCGGTCGAAGTCCGTCATCGCATGCCCCGCTTGACCCGGTACGCCCGGAGCTGGTCGAAGGTGCCGTCGTCGACGCCGTACTCCAGCACCGGCGCCACCTGGTCGAACCAGGACGTCGTGGACGGGGTGGTGCCGCCGACCGCGGCCAGCAGCGCGTCGGTGGTGACCGGCACCAGCTCGCCCCTGCTCATCGACTCGACCATGGCCTGCTGCAGCACGGTGGTCGTCAGGTGGGCCAGGTCGGCGCCGGAGAACCCCTCCGTGGCCGCCGCGACCGCGACGACGTCCACGCCGTCGGCGGGCTTGCCCGCCAGCGCGCCCTGGACGATCGCCGCCCTGGCGACCGCGTCCGGTGGCAGCACCAGCACCGTCTTGTCGATCCGGCCCGGTCGGCGCAGCGCGGGGTCGATGTCCCACGGCCGGTTCGTGGCGGCCAGGAAGTAGACCCCGTCGTTCGCGCCGGCCACGCCGTCGAGCTCCTCCAGCAGCTGGGTGACGAGCATCCGCATCGCCTGCGACCCGCCGCCGCCCGAGGTGCGCCGGCCGCCGAGCGCGTCGAACTCGTCGAAGAAGATCACGCAGGGCGCCGCCGCGCGCGCGTCGCGGAACACGCGCTGGATCGCCTTCTCGCTCTCCCCGACCCACTTGCCGAGCAGGTCCGCGAGGGTCACGTGGAGGAAGGACGCCCCGAGGTCGCCGGCGATCGCCCTGGCGATGAACGTCTTGCCGCACCCGGGCGGGCCGTACATCAGCAGCGAACCGCCCGGCTTCTGCCCGAACGCCGCCGCCAGCTCGGGGTTGCGCAGCGGGGCCAGGAACGCGGTGTCCAGGTGCCGCTTGACCTCGGCGAGCCCCGCGACGTCGGCCAGCGTCACCGACGGGCGTTCGGCGTCCCACAGCGACGCCGACGCGGCGGCGCCACCGTCCCGGCGGTCCTCGTGGGTCGGGGCCGGGACCGGTTTCGGCCCGCCTCCCCCGGACCACGCCGCCGGGGGCGGGTTCGAGGCCCGCAACCGCGCCGCCATCAACCGGGCGCGCAGCAGGCGGACCCGCGCCGGGTCGCCGCCGAGCGCCTCGAACGCCGCCAGCTCGGCGCCGGCGCGGTCCGGGTCCTGCTCCAGCAGCAGCGTGACGAAGTCCTCGCGCAACGCCAGGTTGCCGGGGTCGGCCTCCACCTCGTTCGCGATCACCTCGACGAAGCCGTCGCCCGGGTCGGCACCGCTCACCGCCCGGCCCCCTCGACCCACCCCTTGAGCAGGCCCAGGTTCGCCAGCGGGATGTAGTGACCGAGCCGCGGGTGGTCCAACGTCACCCCGAAGACGCCGGCCCTGCCGAACGAGGCCACGTAGTCGATCGCGGCCGGCATCGGCACGCCGAACAACGACGCCGAGCCGCTGGCCGGGTCGGCCAGCCCGAGGGCGCGGCCGGCTTCACCCGCCCGCGCGGCGCTGCTGTAGAGGCAGATCATCGGCCCCTGCTCGGCGGCCACGGCATAGGGGCGGGGCTGGTCGGCCGAGCCCCGCGCGATGAAGAACCAGTTCTCCAACGCGGTCACCTGGCGCCACAGCGCGATCTGCGCCGTCGTGTCCCCCGCGGGCGCCGCCCTGACCGCCGCCTCGAGGCGATCCAGCTCGGCGACCACTTCGGGGTTGTTGTCCCTGCTCATTCGGTTCTCTCTCGTCTGCCGGATGTACACGGTGGCGGAGAACCGGGTGATGCCCTGCCCGCCTGGGCCGTTGGCCGGGTCGAGGTCGCCCGCGGCCGACCTCGAGACCGACAAGCTATACGAGCGACGACGGGGCCACGTCGGTCGTTCGCACCACACCCGCCGGTTCACGCCACGCCGTCCCGGCACGCCCAGGTCTCCAGCCCGCAAGGCGCTGACCAGCGACGTTCGTCAGGCGGCGAAGCACCCTGAACGCTTTCGACCCGAGTTGGCAAAAACGGGTGCAAGCGTGGAGGACACCCGGTGGATGAGATGGACCTGATGAAGGAGCCGCGTGACGTGCCGCCCCCGAGGCCCGAGGCCCGCGACCGCGCTCGCACGGCGCCGATGGCGGGACCCGCGGTCGTGCGGCCGGAGCGCCGGTCCTCCTGGTCGGGGGTCGGCGCCGCCCTGGGCGCGGCAGCCGTCGCGGCGGCCGTGGTGATGGGCGCGACGGGCGGCACCGCCCCCGCCGGCCCGGCCGAAGCGGCCCCTCGGGTGGTGGTCGAGTCACCTCTGGTGGAGCTGGCCTCCCACGTCAAGGCGGCCTGCGCGCAGCCCGGTGACGCTTCGCTGGTCATCACCGCGAAGACCGCGCCGGACAACTCGCCATACACCGTCTACACCGTCTACACCGACAGGGGCCAGGTCTTCCACGGCGACTCGGTGGCGGGCCTGGCGACCACGGTGGGCAGGGGCGACGACTCGGCCCAACCGTTCGACGCGAAGGTGATGGCGGCGGCCCGCCTCGCCGCGAGCGGCGACGTGGAGGAGGCCAGGATCGCGATGGTCAACGCCTCGCCCAACGGCTGGGGACTCGGCCTGAGCCCCGCCGAGGCGGACGAGGCGTGGGCGCGGTACCAGGCGGAGACGGCCGAGGAGCTCCGCAGGATCGGCAAGCAGGTGCCCGACCCGGGGCCGCGCCCGACGGGCGAGGAGCTGGAGACCGGCATCGACAACAGGCTGTGGCACAACACCACGTACGCGCTGTTCATCGGCGCCGCCAACGTCGACGTCCGGGCGGGCGTGCTGAAGCTGCTGGCGACCGTCCCGGACGTGACCATCGGCGAGGGCGAGGCCGAGGTCGACGGCCGGCCCGCGCTGACCCTCACCGCCGGCCCCGCCCTGCACGGCGGCAGCGGTTCGCACCTGATCACCATCAACGCCGAGGACGGCCTGCCGATCCGCACCGAGGTCGTCCCGGCCGAGGGCTCGGCGGAACCGTCCGAGCGCTCGGTGGTGACCTACGAGTCGTCCCGCGTGCGCCTCGCCGACGTGGTGGCGGGCAGGATCTGACCCCCTCGCCGGCGTCGTCCGGCTCAGCCGGCCCGGTAGCGCGTGGCGAGCCGCGGGGACTGCCCCGCGAAGGCGGCGAGGTCGGCCCGGAAGACCGCTTCCAGCAGACCGGCGTCCTCGACACCCGGGGCGCAGACGGCCTCCCCCAGCTCCAGGCCGCGCAGGCTCGCGGTCACGACGTCCTCCGCCGACATGCGCGGCAGCGCGCCCAGGTCCATGCCTTGGCGCTCGTGGAACTCCGTGGCGGCCACCCCGGGGCACACGACCTGCACCGTGACGCCGCTGCCCTCCAGCTCCGCGTTCAGGATCTGCGACAGGGCGACGAGGTAGGCCAGGCTGCCGCCGTAGACCGCGCGACGCGGCATCAGCGAGTGCGGGGCGGGCCCGCTGAACGCGATCATGCCGGCCACGTTGACGACCGTGCCTCCGCCGCGCTCCCGCATGCCGGTCACGGCCGCGCGGGCGAGCAGCGTGGGCGCGAGGACCTTGACGCCGACGAGTTCGCCGGCCTTCTCGGCGGGCAGCTCGGCGAACGGCATGTAGTGCGCGACACCGGCGTTGTTCACCAGCAGCGCCAACGGTTCCGCCGCGCAGATCCCGGCCACCGCGTCGATCCCGTCGCGAGTGGACAGATCGGCGACGACCGCGCGCACCTCCACCTCCGGGTGCGAGCGGGCGAACTCCTCCAGGCGCTCCTCGCGCCTGCCCACGAGCACGAGGTCGTAGCCGTCGGCCGCGAGCCGGTCGGCGAAGGCCCTGCCGATCCCGGAGGTGGCGCCGGTGACGAGTGCGAGCTTGCCCACCTTGTCTTCCTTCCTCGGAGGTTCCCCGGGGCGAGCCGGCGGAACGGTCTGGCAGACCACGCGCCGAGGCTGCCGGGTCGTCCCGCGACCAGCCAGGTCCTTGAGCTTCCTGGGAACGCGGGTACCAGGCTGTGCCGGGACGGCGAGGCCATACTCGACGCGTGGGGACGAAGGAATTCGGGCACGCGGTGCGCCGGTGGCGCGAGCGGGTGCCGCCAGAGGCCGCCGGGCTGCCCCGCAGCGGTCAGCGCCGCGTCGCGGGGCTCCGCCGCGAGGAGCTCGCCCAGCTGGCGGGCATCTCGGTCGACTACGTCATCCGCCTCGAACAGGGGCGCGCGACCAATCCGTCGGCGCAGGTCGTCGAGGCCCTCGCCAGGGCGCTGCGGTTGTCGGCGACCGAGCGCGGGCAGCTCTTCCGGCTGGGCGGGCTCCAACCGCCGGGCCCGGAGCACGTGCCCGCGCACCTCACGGCGACGGTGCAGCGCCTCCTGGACCGGCTGGCCGGCACACCGGTCGCGGTCTTCGACGCGAGCTGGACGCTGCTCCTGGCCAACCCGCCTTACGCCGCGCTCATGGGCGATCCGACCGGGTGGCACGGCCACGAGCGCAACGCGGTGTGGCGCAACTTCTCCGGCCTGAACGACCGGGTCCGGCATACCCCGGAGTCGCGGCGCGCCCTGGAGACCGCGCTGGTCGCCGACCTGCGCGCCACCACCGCCCGCTACCCCGCCGACCAGCGCCTCCGGCGGCTGGTGGCGGACCTGCTCACGCACAGCGAGCGGTTCGCCGAGCTGTGGCGGGCGGCCACCGGGGGACGGCACGAGGCGGCCCGCAAGACCGTCGACCACCCCCGGGTCGGCCCGCTCACCCTCGACTGCGACGTGCTAACGGTGGCGGGCAGCGACCTGCGCATCATGGTCTACACGGCCGAACCGGGCAGCGAGGACGCCGACCGCCTCGCGCTGGTCACCGTCCTCGGCACCCAGTCACCCGTCGGCTAGCTCGGGACCGGGCCGGGGATCACGACGAACCGTCGCGCCGCCGCGATCCAGCGGGTGGCTGTTCCGGCGTGCCCGGATTCGTCCCGGCACGGGTTCAGCCGCAGTGGCGGTTGGCCCACTTCGCGTGCTCGATCCACCCACCGGTGTTGGCCCGTGCGCCGAAGCTGATGCAGGAGTTCGGCGCGTAGATGCGCACCGGGCCCGCGTAGTAGGCGTAGGACTGGCTGCAATCGGCCTGGCGCGTGGAGGTGTCGGTGAAGCCGGAGCACAGGTTGGTGCTGCCCGTGTTCGGGATGTCGGCCGCCGACTTCGACACCGCGACCGCCATGCCCGCGGCATACCCCCAGGAGGCCCCGCGGGTGCGGTTGACCAGGCAGTTGGTGGTGCCGTTCTCCAGGTACACGTCGACCTGGGCGAACCCGTCGTCGCCGTAGACGTACTGGGCCATCAGCGTTCCGCCGCAGCCCTGCGCCGCGGATGCGGGCGCGGCACCTGCCACCAGACCCGCGCCCGTCAACACCACCGCCGCCACCGCCGCGATGAACGAGCGGACTCGCACGGTCCGGCTTCCCCCGCCGATCACCGGCATCTTCATCACGACCTCCCCGACTGTTGCCCGTCCTCGGATGGTGCTCCTCGCCCCCGAACGGCACTGCCGTTCCACGCACGTTCACACGAACGAGTGGCGGAACGGGTCGGGAGTGGGTGCGAAAGGCGTGCCCGAACCGCACCACCGCCGGGTCCGCGAGGTTCACCGGATCAACAGGGCATCGAGGTACCCCGACTGCTCGGCGTCCAGTGCGCCCGCCGCCAAGAGCCGCAACGGCCACAGCGCGTCCGCGCCCACCGCGACCGAACCCGAGACCTCCAGGATCGCGTGGAGCTGGGCCTCGCGGACCCGCGCGTCCACTTCGACCGCGGACGCCACCGCGAGCAACCGCACGATCGTGCCCGCCTCGTCCGGGCTGAACAGGCGCGACCAGTCACTCGCGTTCTCAGCGCCGGCCTCTCGCCCCTCAGGGGTCTCGGACAGGATCTTCCTGCCCAGCTCGACCACCTGCTCAACACCGACGGCCATCACACCCCCCGGGTCCTGCGCAGGCCGTGGAAGGTGCGTGGCGTTCGCCGCATCGGGCTGTGGTTCGGGCTGTTCGGGTTGTGCACCCGGTAAGTCTCACCCATCGCCGAGCCGGAGCCGTGCGGCAGCCGTTCACCACGCACGGATGTCGCACCCCTCCTGCAGATGTCCGGTGACCTCGACCGGTACGGCGTGGTTCCACCAGGGGATTCCTTGGGCTCCTCGACGCCGGCCTCCCCACCGAGGTCATCCGCGACCTGCTCCCCCGCGCGGAAGGGAAAGAACCGCGCCTCAACGGCTGCCCGACCCCGACCTCGATCCTGGCCAAGGCCATGCGGGACGTGCAGGACCGCATGGACGGGCTCGCCCACCACCGCGACGCCCTCGCCCGCTACCTGAAGGCGAGTGCGTCCTGGCCCGGGTTTCACTTCGGGTGGTGGGCGGCTCGACCCGCGGCTGCCGGCTACACCTGCTCGGTGTCGACCGTCGCCGCGGGCCGGCTGCCGGGCTGCTGGCGGTTCTCGAGCGTGATCCCGCACTTGCCGGCCAGCGCGACACCGGTGCCGATCGCCGTGACCACCGGGGCGGCCAGCACCGCGACCACCCCGAGGGCCACCGGCACCTCCAGCACCACGTCCTCCTTGCTGTCACGCACGACCACACGGCGGTTGATGCCCTCGCTGACCAGTCCGCGAACGGCGTTGACCACGGCGTCGACAGCGGCACCGGCGGACTCGGGCTTGGACTCGCTCATGACTCTCCTCGAACAGCTGGTGGTTGTTGACGACTCCAGCCTGCCCGAGATCGGGCACCCCGCCATCAGGGGTCTCCCTGACCCCCACCTGATTCACCCCTGACACCGCTCGGCACGACGATGCGCAGGACGGTGCGCACGACGATCCGGTGCGGTGCTACCAGACGGGCGTGCACTCCCCCTCGGCCAGGTTGCAGGCCTGCTGGTTGCCGAACCCGTCGACCGTGAGCCGGATGACCGGGTGGAAGCTGAGCCGCAGCTCACCGACCGGGGTGAGGACGACGGTCGAGAACGTCTTGGTGCCCCAGGTGACCGTCACGGTTTCGAGGAAGTTGTCGGAACTCCAGGACCGCTCGTCCCTGCGGCTCGGCGCGCCGCTCTGCTCCCACCGCGTGCCCGGGGTGATGATCGGGTCGCGGTCGTAGGCCGTGTACGCGAACACGGGCGCCGACGGGTAGTCGCTGTCCGCGGAGTAGCACCACTCGACGTGGAAGCCCCACTGGACGTGGATCGGCTCGGTGACCTCGCGGTACCCGTTCCGGTTGCCGTCCTCGAAGATGATGTACGTCGGGTCGAAGGACTCGCAGGTGACGGCGACCGGTGGGTTCGTCGGCTGCTTCGGCGGCCGCGTGGGAGGGCAGTTGCCGCCGATCTTGCAGGCGAGGCGCTGGGATTCGGTGGGTGAAGACACGGTGGCCACCGCGAAGTTCGACCCACTGCCCGGGTCGGCGGCGGCCGCCGTGCCCGGGTTGACCAGGCCGACCATCACGAGGGCCGTGACGGTCAAAGAAATCTGAACCGCACGTCTTGCGCTTCGGGAGATGCGCACTGTTCCTCCTGACCCGTAGGGCTGCTTCGGCGGGGCGACCGGGTGGTGGGTGTCGTCACCCCGTCCCGGTCCCGCCGCGTCCACCACCCTGCTCGGCCGGACGAACGAAAACCTGCGGTGAACCTGCAACCGCCGGCCCGCCACCCGCCCTCACCACATGGTCAGGCCGCCGTCGACGTTGAGCGTCTGGCCGGTGATGAAAGCGGCGTCGTCGGACGCGAGGAAGAAGACCGAACCGACGACGTCGTCCGGGACCTCGTCCCGGTGGAGGGAACGCAGGTCGCGCTGCATCGCCAGCAGGGGCTCGGGCAGGACCGCGACGGCCGCGGGGGTCACGACGAGCCCGGGGGTGACGAGGTTGACGGTGATCGGGTGGTCGTTGCCCAGCTCGCGGGCCAGGACTCGCGTCAGGCCCATGACACCGGCCTTCGCGGCGATGTAGTGCGCCTGCATCGGGACCCCGAAGAACATCCCGCCGGACCCGATGTTGATGATGCGCCCGCGCTCGCTCCGCTTGATCAGCGGGAGGAGCGCCTGGACGGTGTAGAAGGTGCCGCTGAGGTTGACCTCGACGACCCGGCGCCACTCCTCGCCCGTGATCTCCTCGACGGGCGTCTGGGGGAAGTGCCCGGCAGCGTTGACCAGGACGTCGACGGTGCCCAGCCGTTGCCGCGCCGCTTCCGCCAGTTCGGCCAGGCTCGCCTCGTCGGAGACGTCGGCGGGGAAGGTGTGCAGCGACGGGTTCGGGCCGTCGGAGTCCCAGCGGGTGCGCCACTCGTCGAGCGCCCCCTGGCGCAGGTCACTGGCGAGGACGGTGTCACCGTTCCGCAGGAACCGGTTGGTGATCTCGGAGCCGATGCCGCCGGCCGCCCCGGTGATCACGACGTTGCGCGCGGTGGTCATGTCTGTTTTCCCTCCGGTAGTGGTGGTGTACCCGCGTCACGCGGTCGTCGGCGGCGTGGTCATCGCGCCTCGCCGCCAGACGGCGCGCGTCGCGAGGGTGTCGGAGATGGCGCTGGTGGGGTCGCCGTCGACCAGGAGCAGGTCGGCCCTGGCGCCCCGCCGGATCACGCCGCGGTCGTCGAGCCCGAAGGCACGGGCGGGGCTGGACGTGGCGGCGCGCAGTGCCGCGACGTTCGACAGGCCCGCCTCGACCAGGAGCTGCAGCTCGTGGTGCAGGCTCGCGCCCTGGGCCAGTCCGCCGTGCTCCTCCTCGGCCCGCGCCGCGTCGGTCCCGGCGATGATGCGCACGCCGGCGCGGTGGAGCGCTTCCACCGCCTGCTGCGAGAACCGGTAGTCCCCCTCGGGATAGGTGTTGAAGGAGCTGCGCAGCGCTCGCAGCCACTCCTCGCCCAGGCGCGACGAGACGCGGCTGTCGGCCGCCAGGTCCGCGCCGGTCGTGCCCGTGATGGACCGGTTCAGCACCAGGCAGGGGATGACGAACACGCCGGCCCGCGCGATGGCGTCGACGATCTCGTCGGTCGGCGCCCGGTCGAGGAAGAGGTGGGCGAGCCCGTCGACGCCGACCCGGAGCATCTCCACCGTGGCGTCGTAGGTGAGCGCGTGGGCGACGACGAGCTTGCCGTGGCCGTGGGCTTCCCGGACCGCGGCGGCGAACACGTCCTCGCCGAGCTCCGGCAGACCGGGCGCGTTGAGCACGGTGCCTTCCTCGGCCAGCAGCTTGATGAAGTCGGAACCCTCTCGCACGCGCTGGGCGATGAACGCCGGCAGCTCGTCGGGGTCCGCGAGGCCGGGCATGGGCGCCGCTTCGGGGTGACGGCTGCCGTCCGGTCCGATCAGCTCCTCCACCGGGACGAACAGCTCGTTCGGGTGCCCGCAGACGGCGGTGAGCGGGAGGCCCGCCGACCTGATGTCGGCCAGCCGGTCGTCACCGGCGATCCGGGCCCGGTCCTCGGGGCCGCGCGGCGGTCCGCCCATCTCCACGACGGTGGTCACGCCGAACCTCACCGCTTGGGCGAGGCCGTCGTCATCGGGGTGGACGTGGGCGTCGATGAGGCCCGGCAGGAGCGTGCCGCCGGCACCGTCCACGACCGTGGCCCCCGCCGGCGGGGAACCGTGGCCGACATCGGTGATCACGCCGTCCGAGAACGCCACCATGGAGGCGTCGACGACCGATTCGCCGTCGAACACCTTCACGTTGCGGACGGCATAGCTCCTGTTGGTCATGACGACGTACCTCGGCTTTCGACCCGCGGCTTGACGAACCAGGTTGTGTACGACCATACACATCATGTGGTTGGTCGTACACATCTTGTTCGGGCCATCCGTCACCTCGGCAGACGCGCAGGCGACCGACAGGGTGATCAGCTCCGCGCCGGCGGCAGATCCGTGTAGACTCGCGCCTTTGTGTCTGCCCATACACATGAGTCGGGAGCGGCCGTGGGACCTGCGGAGGGCAAGCAACCACCCCGCCCCCGGAACGCGGCCGCCACGCGGGAACGGCTCCTGAAGGCCGCAGCCCCGTTGTTCGCGCGCAACGGGTACGAAGCGACCACGGTCGCCCAGGTCGCCCAGGCCGCCGGCTGCTCGCCGAACCTGGTGACCCGCTACTTCGGCGGCAAGGAGGGCCTGTTCCTCGCGGCGATGGAAACCCGGCTGAACCTGGACTCGACGTTGCCGGGCAGCATCGACGACCTCGGCCGGCGGCTGGCCGACCGGATCGTCGACCGCTGGGAGCGGCAGGGCGACGCCGACCCCCTGCTGGCCCTGCTGCGCTCGGCCTCGTCCCGCCCGGCGGCACTGGGCGAGTTCCTCGAGCAGGAAGCGACCGCACCCCTGACCAGGGCGCTGATGTCCTGGGGGTTCTCCGACCACCAGGCGGTCGACACGGCGAACGCGATCCAGTCCTTCATCCTCGGCACCGTCGTGACCCGCAGGATGCTGCACACGGGCGCGGTCGCCGCCGCCACCGGCCCGCAACTGCGCGGCTGGCTGGCCGACGTCCTCCAGCACCTCGTCGACGAGGGCGCGGCGGCCGACTCACCTCGCCTCCCCACGGCACCCCGACCCGCAGGTCAGTCCACGTAGCCGACTCGTGAGACCCCACCGGCCGCCGGGTCGGGCTCCCGCGGAGCGGGGGGTCCGCTGTCCGCGGCGTGGTCCCGGGCCATGAGTTCCGCCGTGAGTTCCACGCAGCGGATCCGGGCGGGCGAGAAGCCGTAGGGCATCTTCGTGACCGCTTCGGAGACGCTCATCCCCGCGGGCTCCTCACCCGTCAGGTCGGCGTCGTAGGTCTCGAACAGCTCCTGCTCGTCGCGGTCCAGCCCGTCCGCTTCGATGGCCTTCTCCACAGCTCTGTGGTGGGCGTGTCGCCGTGCGGCGAGTTCTTCGACGCGGGGGTCCCGGGGATCGACGCCGGCGTCGAGAGCGACCTCGGCGGCATCCAGGCGGTCGTCCTCGGCACGCAGTTCGGGGTGGGTGGCCAGCACGATGAACACGCTCGCTTGGACGGCGGCGCCCAGCGGGCCGAAGACCCGCTCCGTGACCAGCAGGGCGTCCAGGTCGGAGCGGCGCAGCGCGCCCGGGGGCAGGTGGCCGAGCCGGTCCGTCACCAGTTCGGAGAGCAGCCCGAGCGGACTGCCCACGGCCCGCAAGCGCTGGACGACGGCCCGCTGGCGCTTGATGCCGGCCTCCTTGGCGGCCAGGGCCTCCTCCAGTCGCCCCAGGCCCTCCTCGACGTCCCGGTTCTCGTCGAAGGCGGCCCGCATGTCGTCCAGGCTGATACCGGCCTCCGCCATCCTGCGGATCCACAACAAGCGGATCATGTCGTCATAGCCGTAACGGCGGCGTCCGTCCGCGCCCCGCTCGGGCTCCGGCAGCAGACCGATCTCGTGGTAGTGGCGGATCGCGCGCGGGGTCGTCCCGGCGAACGCGGCCGCATCACCGATCTTGACCCGCTGGGGAGGCGTGAAGGAGGGGTGCATCGCGGAGGGGGCCTTTCGTGCCGTGGTACCCCCACGACATCACATGCCGCTACGGCACGTGCAACACCACCCGGTCGCTGACACAAGCCGCGCTCGGGCCACCGAGGACCCTCCACGGTGTTGTCGAACTTGTTCGTTCGAGAGGCGAACCGAATTTGCTCTGCAGGGTGACCAGCTCCGCGTCGGTCAGCCGGGGCCGCAGGCCGACCCGTGGTCGCCACACCGACACCCTCCCCCCACGTTTCCGGGTGTCCACCCCTTGCGCTTGCCCATCCAGCCGGACCTGCCCTCGACGCAGTCCTCGAACTCGACGTCGCTGATCCCGTCGCCGCCGATCCCGGCCAACACCGAGACGACCTCGATGTCGGGCTCGTGGCTGAACTTCACCCGGAGCGGGTGGCCCGCGTGGTCGGCGACGAACTTCCAGAGCGCTTTGGTGAGCAGGGGTTCGCGGAGTTCGCGTCGTACCCCTCGCCCACCAGGTGGAAGCGTTCGACGCTGCCGTCCTCGCGGCGCACCGGCTTCCCGAGCGGGATGAGCACGCGGCAGGGCGGGCAGGTGAGAGGGGGACGGCCTCTCCCCAGGTGGTGGACCGGAGTTCGGCCGGATGACGGAATTCCAGCGCAGGATCGACGACCGCGAAAGTTTGCGCTGGTCGTTGGCCCGTGCGGCGGTCCCGCCCGCCGAAAACCCCCTGCCAGTATCGGTGCCCGAGGTTTTCCGGCCTGTCGGGAGGAGCCCGTGGGCGAGGAACGATCGCTGTTCACTCGTGTGACTTCCCTCTTCGCGACGCTCGTGGGCGTGCTGGGCCTGCTGGTCGTCGTGAACGCGCCGGCCGCGTCAGCCGCGTCGGGCGACTTCTCGATCAAGATGTACGACCACGCCTGGTGCATCGAGGTCCCGAACGGCTCCACGGCCAACGGCGTCGCGCTCTACACGGCCTCGTGCACGGCGGCGGCCAACCAGCGCTGGACCTTCACCCCCGACTCGACCGGCACGTGGGGCGAGTACCGGAACGTGGCGACCGGCAAGTGCATGGACGTCAGGGGCGGCAGCCACTCGTACGACGCGGTCATCCAGCAGTACGCGTGCAATGGCGGCAACTCGCAGAAGTTCTGGCAGCAGAACGCCTTCCTGCGCACCCGGATGGACCGGATGGCCCGGATGTGCGTCACGGCGACCAACATCTACGCCCCGACCGACCTCCGGCAGTGGGGCTGCGGGACGGTGCCTTACAACACCGCGTGGATCGCCGTCCCCTGAGCCCCAACCCACTGGCGACGGCTCACGACGCGTCGGCCGGGGGCCCGGGACAGGACTCCCAGGTCGACCGGCCCACGGCGGCCTCCAGCAGGCGGCCTCAGTCGTCCACGGCGAGACCGAGCCGGCTCGGGCGAGCAGGTCCAGAACCCGGCGGGTGCGGCGACCTCCTCCGGGGGTGAAGACGGCGTTGATGGTCGCGATCCGTGCCGGGGCGATGGCGGTGCGGGCACGGAAGCCCTGGCGCAGCAGGCGCTGCGTGGGCCCAGCCGGCGTCGAGGTGTCGCGGACGGCGGTGTCCACGCCGCGCTGGTTTGTCGGGCTGGTCGCCGGACACGTAGAGGTAGCTGCGGGAGGTCATGCGCCGACGCCCTCGCCCGCCTCCAGCACGCGGTTGCCGCAGCTTCGCCCGGACCGACTACCTCAACCCGCTGACCGCCGCCCACCACCAGCTCGACGGGCCGACCGTGCTCGTGTGGGACAACCTTCCCACCCACCGGTCCGAGCAGACGCCGTCGTTCATCGACAGCGCGGACTGACTGACCGTCTACCGGCTTCCCGCCTACGCACCCGCGCAACCCGGTCGAGGGGATCTGGTCGGTGCTGCGGCGCCACTGGTCGTCCAACATCGCGTTCACCACCGTCGACCATCTCGTTCGGAAGATCCGGCAGGGCCTACGCAAGATCTAGTACCGCAGCGACCTCATCAACGGCTGCCCTGCCGGTACCGGGCTCCAACGGCTGTTCCTTCGGTCGGGTGAGGTGGTGGGTCGACTCCGCCTTGAGCCGGGCGGCCACCTGCCGTCGAGAACGACGGAGTCCGGCCCGTCGCGGAACTTGACGAGGCCGGCGATCTGCTGCCCTTCATGGCGAGACGAATCGGTGTCCGGGTTGTCATCGCGGTCCAAAAGGCGCCCGCGGTGTATGGCCTGCGGAACCCGCTGCCCCGGACAAGGGCACACCAGCGACGATCAGTGAGGGAGTTCGGCACGGCATGGGTGGAGAAGCACGTTCCGGCTGGCGGGTCCGTTACAACACCCCGACAGCGCCCTGGCTTCCGCGACCGGGTTCACCAACCGGTACACCACTCCTGACCGGGTCCGTGACATCGAGCCCGACCTGCGCCGCACCAACCTCCGCCGCCGCACCTGGCCACCCATCATCGGCGGCGACACCCGAGACGGGAGCCACGGGCGCTGCCCGGCTCACACTTCCATGACCTACGCCACACCCACAAAACCCTGGCTCATCGCTGGACGGCTCCGGCGGCGATGGGAGCAATCGGAGGCGACCCCTACCCCGGACAGGGGGTGACGACATACGGCGGTGTTGATCACACCAAGATCGTTTGCTCCCAATCTGCCCTCACGACAGCCAAAAAGCCGATCAGTGAAGATCACTGACCGGCTCCCTGACCTGCATGTATAACTGGTGGACGATACCGGGTTTGAACCAGTGCCCCTACCGTGACAAACGTAGATCAACAGCTATCCTGACCTGCAGGAAATAACACTCCACCGCATGCGGTGGGCGCATTTGAACGCAGCCTGGAGCAGTCCGGCAACGTTTAACGCGGCCAGCGGCTCCCAATCCGCTCCCACAGCAGTGCTCCCACGACGCACACGACACCCGACACCCCGCCGACGAACCGTCCACCGCGGTCCTCGCTGTCCCTGGTCAGCGCTGCGCCCGCAGCGCTGCGCCCACCGCCGGTGCTGTGGATCGCACGGCTATCCGGTTCCACTGGGTGGTTCCCGGTTCTCCGGGGAGCCTCTGTCGTTGAGGTCGCCGTCGGTGACAGGCAGTGCCGGGCGCCGAATTCGCCGTTGCCGTAGTTGTGAGGCGCGGTGATGTCGGCCTTGCCGGTACTGAGACCGGCAACGATTCGCCCCGCGCCTCGCCGAGGACTTCGTCATGGGAGTGGGAGGCGTACTGCTCATGTGTTCGCCGCTTCGTACGCCTTGATCACATCATTGGGCACGCGGCCCCGCTCCTTGACCTGGAACCCGTTCTGACGTGCCCACGTCCGCACGGCCGTCAGGTCCTGTGCGGGAGTGGGACGAGCGGGGTGAGCCGGTGCGACCTCGTCCAGGGCCGTGCCCTCGCGGATGGCGGCACGCACTTCCTCGGGATCACGGGTCGGCTTCAGCACCGCCGGCGTCACCAGTTCCGACACGGTCAGGTTGTCCAGGCGCAAGTCCGCCGCTATCCGACCGATGTGGGTGTGGTGGCTCAGCACGATGATCTGCCACCGCTCCGCCAACCTGGACATCACTCGGATGGCCGCCGCGGCGCGTACGTCGTCGAACGTCATCAGCACGTCGTCGAGGACGACCGGCAGCGCGGGCAGACCGCGGGCGACGCGGCTCTCCTGCAACGACGCGATGCCCGCGAGCCGGAGCGCGAGGAACGCCTGGTCCGCCGTTCCCTCCGACAACTCGTCGAAAGCGTGCGCTTGTTCGTCCGCTCCCACGATGCGCAGCGATCGCCCGTCCTTGCCGTGGAGAGGCCGCAGCGCGACGTATCGCCCGTCGGTCAGCTCTTCGAGGATGCGGCCCGCCGCGTCGAGCAGCGGCGAGGCGTGCTTGCGCTCGTACGCGTCCAACTCGTCCCGCAGGATCGTCCGCTGGATCTCGACGACCAGGTACTCCTCGACGTGCTCGGCCAGTGCGGCCAGCTTCTCTTCGGCCCTGGCGTGCAGCTCCGCCGCTCCGGGACGCGTGGTCAACTCCTGGTACTGCTGGCTGAACCGGACGTGATCCGCCATCGCCTGCTCGTGGGCTTCGCCCGCCGCCCTGGCGAGTCGTTCGGCCGACTCCGCCTCGAAGTCCAGCGACTCGGTGTCGGCCTGCGCCAGGTCGGACACCAACTGCTCGACGTCGAGGTCCGGAAGAGCCGACCTGATGACCCCGGTGTGCCTGGCGGCCTGTTCCTCGAGATCGGCGAGGAGTCGGCCCCGGCCCGCCGCCTGGTCCAGGTCGTCGGTACCGGCGCGGTGTTCGAGGGTCGCCAGCTCGTCGAGAGCGGGCTGCCGCTGTCGCTCGATGTCCTGGATCCTCGTCTCCAGAGCGGTCAGCTGGTCGTCGAAGTCGTCCGACCTGGTCTTGGCCTGCTGCGCGGACAGCAGGCGGTCGGACAGCAGGGCGGTGGTCTCGGTGTGGTCGGCGACCACGTCGGTGCCCAGCAGAGCTGCCACGCGGGAGAGTTCCTCGACGAACCCCTGGTGGCGCCCGTGGAGCCTATGAGCCTCTTCGCGGCGTTGGTTCGCCTCGGTGTGGAGGGCACGGGCCTGGTCCACGACGTCTCGTCGTCGGTACCACCCCACCGGTTCCACCACGGGCAGACCGATGACGTCGAGGGTGTGCTTCCACTTCGCGTCGGCCGAGTCGCGCCTTGCCAGCGCCTGGTCGCGGCTGGTCTGCGCGGTTTCCCGCAGCTCTCGCATCCGCTTCGCCACAGCGCGTGATTCCCGCGCCTCGCCGTCCTCGGCGAGCAATTTCTCGGCAGCAGTCAGCGAGCTGTCCAGATCGGCGCCAGGACGGGGACGTCCGGCTCGTGCGAGCAGCTCGGCCAGGTAGGCGCGCTGTCGCTCGACCTGGGGACGCAGGTCCTCTGCGAGATCCCGTGCCGCCCGAGCCCTGCCCTCGGCGGCCAGTGCGTCGAGCAGCAGTGCTCGGTGTGCCACTGCCTCCGCGGGCGGGGGCGCGGGCACACCCGCCTGCTGCCACACGGCCGTCCAGTCCTGCCGCGCCGCGGCCAGCTCGGACACCGCGGTGTCGAACGCCTCGGCCGCCTCGGCGGCCTCGGCTCCGGCCGCCGCGGCCTGGACGACCAGGCCGGCTCGTGCCGCGGCTGCCTCTCGGTGCTCGGAGAGCAGGTCGGCCACGCGGTCGGCTTGCCGGATGGCGCGCTCTGCCTCCACTGGCAGGTTCGGTGCGTCCGACGCGGGAACGCCTGCCACCCACGCCCGCACGACGTCGTCGACGAGCTTGTCCCGCTCGGTGCGCGCGTCCACCACTGCGGCGGGGTCGGGGACCCCGCCGTCGCCATTCGTGCGCAACCGCTGTTCGAGGTCGCCGGCCCGCTGGGCCGCGGTCGCCGATGCGGCACGCGCGTCACGCACCGTTCCCTCGCACGCGACGAGCCGGTCACCGCTGGTCTTGACCGTGTCCAGCGACGGGACCGCGCCGAGGTCCGTGCGGACGGGAAGACCTGCTCGGGTGAGCAGTTCGGCGTGCTCCGTGGTTGCCCGGTGCGCCGCGTTCAGCGCTTCGCCGAATGCCGTCGACGCCGAGCCCGGCGCCTTCAGGGAGTCGAGTGCCTCCCGCAGGGCCGCGACGTGTTCCGGAGGTGCCGCGGTCGGGTCGGCGCTGTCGGCGGTTTCCCGCTCCAAGGCGTCGGCCAGCTTGTCCTCGGACGCGGACAGTACCGCGTTCGCGTGGTCGAGGTCCGACGCGACGGTGTCGAGTTCGGCGACGCGGTCCTCACCGAGCCACAGCCGGGACAGCGCCTCTTCGACCGACAGGTCGGCGGCGCTGGTGAGGCTGATGAGCCGCTCCAGCGCATCGGCGTCCAACCGGTCCGCTTTGGCCAAGGACTCCTCGGCGTTGGCCGCGTCCTGGACCCGTGCCGTGCACTCGCGTCCCAGCAGGGTGATCGCCGACTGCTCGGCCAGGACGTCGTGCTCGACGGTGATCGCCGCCGACTGCCGGCCCACCTCCTCCCGCTGTCGCACGACGTCCGCCATGTCGTCGTCGAGCGATTGGAGGCGCTGGGTCACGTCGTCCCAGACCGCGAGGTCGTCGCCCACCAGGCATGGCCCGGCGGCGCGCAGCTCGGCTGCGCGGGCTCGCACGTGTGCCAGGTCCCGGACGTCTCCGGCAACCCTGAGCTTCGCGCTCCACGTGTCGTGCTCGGACTTGGCGCGCTCCGCCTCGGCGCGTCGCAGGGCGAGATCACCCGCGGCACGTTCCAGGGCCGCCCGCACATCCATCACCTGGTGCGCGCGGGCCATCGCCTGCTCTGCTTCGGCCACGGCGTCCTGGTACTCGGTGAGTGCCCGGCGCGCCTCGACGTTCCTGTTGTTGCGGTGGCTCTTGTAGAGCGCGTCGGCCCGGGCCGACAGGTCTTCGAGGATGCCGTGGACGGAGTGCCCGCTGCGGGCCTGGAAGATCAGCGACGCGAGGTCGCCCTTCGCCTGGCACAGATCACGTCCACCGGCGCGCAGGGCTTCGTGCGACAACCCGAACGAGGTCTTCCACAGGGCGCGGTCGTCCCCGTCACCCTGCCACACCGCCGTGATGCCGGCGCCCGTCGCGGTGTTGCTCAAGCCGCTCGCGACCCGTTCGACGCGCAGTTCCACCTCGTCCGGCAAGAGCAGGGTGGCGCCCAGCACGAGTGCCTGCCTGCTGAAGCGGAAGCTGCGCGACGAGTGCAGCGGGATCGACCACAGCAAGTCGGCCAGGGCGTCGAGGGTCGTGCTCTTGCCGGTCTCGTTGCCTCCCAGGACGAGGCTCAGGCCGGTGCCGAACTCGACGGACCTGTCCTCGAAGGCCCCGTAGCGGACGAGTTCGAGCGTTCTGACGCGCATCAGTCCACCTCGGAGGACATCTTGGCCACCAGGTCGTCCAGGGCCGTGGTGGTGATCCCGCGCAGGACGTCGTCGTCGCGCAGGTCGAGCAGACCGCCCCGGCGCAGTTCGAGCCCGAAGTCGCGGTCCGGCAACTTCGCCATGTCGCGGACGGGGCCGAGGTCCTCGGTCAACTCCCGAGCCCGACGGCGGACCGCGTCTAGCAACCGGTCGTCGACCCTGCTCCCGGCTCGTGGCGCCCGCGCCCGCGAGACGGCTCTCTCGACCGTGACCCCGACGCGTTCCGCGAGTGAGCGCACCGCCTCGGTCAACCGGACCCGGTCGCTCAACGCGCCGGCCGCCGCGGTTTCGCCGGTGATCGTGATGCGGGCCAGTAGCGGGCGGTCACCCGTCATCGCCCGTTCTTCGGCCAGTCGGCGCTCCACCGAGTCGAAGACGTCCTCGATCGACCGCAGGCCGGTGGCGTCGACCTCGACCGCGCCCCACCGGGCCACGTCCAGCGGTTCGAAGGACAGGGCCGCCTCCTGGTCGACGGCCAGGTCCACGACCAAGGCGCCTTTCGGGCCGGTCTCGTTCACGTGCCTGCCCTGGAGGTTGCCCGAGAACGCCGCCACCCGGTGGCCCCGGTTCACCACTCGTCGGGTGTGCACGTGCCCCAGCGCGAAGTACTCGTAGTCCTTCCGCTCCAGATCCGCCGGTGAGCAGGGGGCGTACTTCGCGTGCCCCTCCGCTCCCGAGACCGCGGTGTGCAGGATGCCGACGTTCACCAGGCCGTCGACCCGGTCGGGATAGGACAGCACCAGGTTGTCCTCGACCGCCTTCGACGCGAACCCCTGGCCGTGGACCGCCAAGCCCAAGTCGTCGACGACGATCCGCTGCGCCTCGTCGGTGCTCATCACCGCGACGTTGCCGGGCAGGGGGACGGCTTTGGTGACGACGCTGGCGGCGTCGTGGTTGCCGGCGACCATGAAGACACGCACCCCATGCTGGTCCAGGACGTCCATCTGCCGGGCGAAGAACTGCCCCGTGGCGTAGTCCTTCCAGTCACCGTCGTAGATGTCCCCGGCCAGCACGAGCGCGTGGGCGCCCTTGTCGACGACCAACCTCACCAGGTTCTCCATCGCGCGCCGCGACGCCGACCGCAGCCGCTGGGCGAGGTCGTCGTCGGCGAACCTGCTGAGCCCGCGCAGGGGGCTGTCGAGGTGGATGTCGGCCGCGTGCACGATCCGCACCCCGGTCACCGCTGGGCGCTCCGGTGCTGCGGTCGGGTCTCGGGTGGCGGTGCCAAGTGGTGATCAAGCAAGAGCGTCATGGCCCGCACATCGCGGCCGTCCGCCGTAGCGCTACACCGACCGTTCACACTATCGAGTGAGTAACCCTCGCGTACGGACCCTTTACTGCGACAAGGCGATAGCGTCACTCGCATAGTTCACCCGTTCGGTCGCTAACACGACGCGGATCTGACACGACGTAGCCGCTGTCACCGTTTCGAAAGACCGTTCTTGCACGGACGGCGCAATACCCGAGGAGGCCGCGTGGGGCTGTTGGACCGGCTGCGGCAGAGGTTCGGGGGCGGAGCCGCCATGACCGCGCCACCGCGGCCCGCACCGCAGTACCCGCCGCCCGCACCACCGCCGGTCTTCGCGCCGTACCCGCAGCCCGTTCCGCCACCACCGCCACCCGCCCCGGCACCACCTCAGCACGCTCCGGCACCGCCTCCCCAACCGCCACGACCGGCTCCACCACGCCGACCCGCGGCACCCGCGCCCGCTTGGGTGCCGGCCGACACGACGACGTCGGTGGCGGGCCGGTCGCTGCCCGGCGGGATGATCTACTTCGGGAAGCTCCCCCGAGGAGGAGACGCCCCGGGCCGGAACGTCGAGGTCATCGACCCGACGCTGCCGATCGACTGGCGCAGGCCGGACTTCGCCGGCCGGGACATGGACTACTGGCCCGCCTACCACTCGATCACGCCGCGGAGCCGGGCCGCCTACCTGCTGTGGCTGGAGGGCGGTCGGTGGGCGCCGGACGCCTACATCGGTTACGTCTTCCTGTACTTCTACGGCCTGGAGCGGCGCGCGCTGGTCGACGCGCAGCAGGACCCGGCCGCACGAGCCGACCTGCCGCGCATCCTCGGCGAGGTCGTCCGCCTGCTGACCGTCTACGGCGGCAACTCGTCGTTCCGCCAGTACGCGACCGAGTTCCAGCAGGTCTTGCGCGTCCTCATCACCAGGGGGGAGGGCCCCGCGCCCGACCCGGCCGAGCACGACAAGTGGCCACCGCCGCTCACCCTGCGCGTCGGCGTCGGCCGCTTCGCCGCCGAGGGACGTCCCCTCCCCCTGGATTGGGCCTGGTCGTGGGCCATGCTCCACCCCGAGATCTACGCGCGAACTCCCGCGACGCGGTGCCCCGATGAGTTCCGAGCGCTGTTCACCACCCGCTACCGGGCCCGGCACGGCGACGGCCTGCACGTCCGCCCGCTGAAGAGCCGGGTCGAGCTGCACTACCGCCCCGCGAGCGGCGGGTTGACCACGACGACGTGGCGTGTGGACGTGCCCGACGTGCTCACCGCGGCCACGCCGACGAAAGCGCTCAAGGCGCTGGTCGAGTCGTGCACCGACGACCTGGACGCCTACAGCCGCCTGATCGGCCGCCAACCCGAGGCGGCGGGCACGCTGCCCGCGCTGGCCCTCCTGCCGGACGAGCTGTTCACCGGTGACCTCGCCGGTCTGCGCCCGGTGCGCGAACTGGTCGACCGGACGCTCCCTGACGACGTGCGGCAGGCCCGGTTCGAGCTGGCCGACCTGACCTCCCTGTGGCCCGCCCGCACGCCCGGCAAGTTCGCGAAGGCCGACGCGGTCGGGCTGGCGCAGCTGCTGGACAAGCTGGGTGTCGGCATCGAGCCCGACGTGCGCCTGGGCTCCCCCGTGCAGAGCGCGGGACCGGCCGTGCTGTTCCGGATCACCGCCGCGCAGTCGGCGACCGCGACACCCGAGTACACCGCCGCCACGACGTTGCTCCACCTCGCCGCCGTCGTCTCGGCGGCCGACGACGACGTGTCCGCCGCGGAACGCGACCACCTGGTCTCGCACCTGGAGTCGAGCCTGCACCTGACACCGGGAGAACGGATCAGGCTGACCGCCCACCTGGACTGGCTGTTGGCCTCGAAGCTGAAGCTGACCGGGCTCACCAAGCGCCTGGGCGCCCTGAGCGACGCCCAGCGCGCCCACGTGGCCGAGTTCGCCACCGCGATCGCGGCCGTGGACGGTGTCGTCTCGCCCGGCGAGGTCGACACGCTGCGCAAGATCTACAAGCTGCTCGGGCAGGAGCCGGACTCGGTGTACACCGAACTGCACGCCCTCACCGCCGCGTCGACCCGACCCGCCCCGGCCACCGAACCCGTGGTCGTCGTGCCGAAGGACACCGGCCCGACCGGCTACCTCATCCCGCCACCGCCGAAGCCCGGGCCACCGGTCGGAGCCGTTCGCCTCGACCCGGCCCTGGTGGAGGCCAAGATGCGGGAGAGCGCGGCCGTGGCCGCGCTGCTCGCCGACGTCTTCGAAGACGAACCCGAGGAAGCGGCACCACCCGCACCGGTCGTCGCGGTGGCGCGGGTCGGATCCCTCGACGCGGCCCACTCGACGCTCTTGCGGGAACTGGCCAAGCGACCGTCCTGGAACCGCGCCGACTTCGACGCCCTGTGCGCCGAGACCGGTCTGCTGCCCGAGGGAGCGCTGGACGTGCTGAACGAAGCGGCGGTCGAGGCCGCCGACGAACCGGTCGTCGAGGACGACGGCGACCAGCTCGTGATCAACGACTACGCAATGGGAGAACTGCTCGCATGAACGACACGCGCATCCGGCCCCGCGACCGCGACGCGATCATCCAGTCGCTGCGGGCCGGCGTCGTGCCCCGCTCGGGCCAGCAGCACATCCAGGTCGGGCGTGCGCGCGAGGTCGAGTCGCTGCTGCGCGACCTCGACAGCGTCGCCGACGGCGGCTCCACCGCCCGCTTCGTCATCGGCGAGTACGGCTCGGGCAAGACGTTCTTCCTGAACCTGATCCGGGCCGCCGCGCTGAAGAAGCGCCTGGTCACCATGCACGCCGACCTGGCGCCCGATCGCCGCCTGCACGCCACCGGCGGCCAGGCCCGCGGCCTCTACGCCGAACTGGCCCGCAACACCTCCACCTCGGCCAAGCCGGACGGCGGCGCGCTGGCCGGCATCGTCGAGCGGTTCGTGTCCCAGGCCCTGACCACGGCCCGCGAGCAGGGCACGTCGCCGGAGAACGTCATCCGGCAGCGCATGGCCGAGCTGTCCGAGCTGGTCGGCGGCTACGACTTCGGCGCCGTCGTCGAGGCGTACTGGCGCGGCCACGACACCGGCAACGAACAGCTCAAGATCGACGCGGTGCGCTGGCTGCGCGGCGAGTTCACCACCAAGACCGAGGCCCGCGCCGCTCTCGGCGTGCGCACGATCGTGGACGACGCGAGCTTCTACGACCAGCTCAAGCTGCTCTCCCGCTTCGTGCGCATGGCCGGCTACAGCGGCCTGCTGGTGTGCCTGGACGAGATGGTCAACCTCTACAAGCTGACCTCCTCGCAGGCCCGTTCCGCCAACTACGAGCAGATCCTGCGCATCGTCAACGACAGCCTCCAGGGCATCAGCACCCACGTGGGCTTCCTGTTCGGCGGCACGCCGGAGTTCCTCATGGACACCCGCCGCGGCCTGTACTCCTACGAAGCGCTGCAGTCGCGCCTGGCGGAGAACGCCTTCGCCACCAACGGCCTGGTCGACCACTCCGGCCCGGTGCTGCGGCTGACCAACCTCACCCAGGAGGACTTCTACGTCCTGCTCACCAAGCTGCGCCACGTGCACGCGGCGGGCGACCCGCAGCAGTACCTTGTGCCCGACGAGGCGCTGCACGCGTTCATGCACCACTGCTCGCAGAACATCGGTGACGCCTACTTCCGCACCCCGCGCACCACCATCCGCGAGTTCCTCAACCTGCTGTCGGTGCTGGAGAACAACCCCGGCCAGCCGTGGGAACCCCTCGTCGGCGGCGTGCGCTTCGAGGCGGAGTCGAACCCCGACCTCGAACCGCTGGAGCCGGCGACGCAGGACGAGTCGAGGGTGGACGATGAGCTGGCCACCTTCCGCCTCTGACGCCCCGCCGGGGTCCTCGCAGTTCTTCCGCCTCCACCAGAAGGTCCAGCGCTGGATCCACCGGCAGGGGTGGCCGAAGCTCAACGACGCGCAGGAGCAGGCCATCCCCCTGGTGCTCAAGGGCACCGAGGACGTGATCGTCTCGGCGGCCACCGCGTCGGGCAAGACGGAGGCGGCGTTCCTGCCGATCTGCTCCGCCCTGCTCGACGAGGTGGACGACGGCGGCATCCGGGTGCTCTACGTGTCGCCGCTCAAGGCGCTGATCAACGACCAGCACCGCCGCCTCGACGAGCTGTGCGAGGACCTGGACCTGCCGGTGCACCGCTGGCACGGCGACGTGCCCGGCTCGGCCAAGGCCAAGGTGCTCACCAAGCCCGACGGCATCCTGCTGATCACACCGGAGTCGCTGGAGGCGATGTTCGTCCTGAGAGGCATGGAGATCGGTCGGCTGCTGCGCGCCCTGCGGTGGGTCGTGATCGACGAGATGCATTCGTTCATCGGCACCGAGCGCGGCGCGCAGCTCCAGTCCCTGCTGCACCGCGTCGAACTGGCGACCCGCCGTCGCGTCCCCCGCATCGGGTTGTCGGCCACCCTGGGCGACATGGAGTCGGCGCGCGACTACCTGCGCCCCGGCGACGGCGACGGCGTCCACCTGGTGACCGCCTCGCACCAGGGCGTGGACATCAGCGTCATAGTCCGCGGGTACGTCGACGAAGCGCCCACCGAGGACGAGGAACCCGATGAAGGGACCTCCGTCGAGCGGATCAGCGAGCACGTCTTCACCACCCTGCGCGGCGGCAACAACCTCGTGTTCTTCGACCGGCGCGGCGACGTCGAGCTGTACGCCGACCGGTTGCGGCGCCGCAGCGAGGAGCGCGCCGTGCCCAACGAGTTCTTCCCCCACCACGGCAGCCTCGCCAAAGACGTGCGCGAGCACGTCGAAGGACTGCTCAAGAGCAACCGGCCCGTCACCGTGCTGTGCACCTCCACGCTGGAGATGGGCATCGACATCGGCACCCTGACCTCGGTCGCCCAGGTCGGGGCACCGTCCTCGGTGGCGGGCCTGCGCCAGCGCATCGGCCGCTCCGGACGACGTGGTGAGCCCTCCGTGCTGCGCATGTACGTGACCGCTCAGGAGATCACCGCGAAGACCGCGCCCCAGGACGAACTGCGCCCCGAGCTGTTCCAGGCCGTGGCGATGATGGACCTGCTGTCCGAGCGCTGGTACGAGCCCGCCGACACCGCATCCCTGCACCTGTCCACGCTCGTCCAGCAGATCATGTCCGTCATCGCGCAGCACCAGGGCGCCCACCCGGTCGAGCTGTTCCGAGCGCTGTGCCTCTCGGGACCGTTCGCGCACATCGACAAGACCACCTTCGCCGCACTCCTGCGCGACCTCGGCCGGGCCGAACTCGTCCAACAGGAACCCGACGGCCTGCTCCTGCTCGGGAGGGTGGGCGAACGGATCGTCAACCACTACTCGTTCTACGCGGTCTTCGCGGAGAAGCAGGAGTACCGGCTGGTCCACGGCTCCCGCACCCTCGGCGTGCTGCACGTGATCACACCCACCGAAGTCGGTTCGCTGGTCATCTTCGCGGGCAGGCGCTGGAAGATCGTCTCCGTGGACGACCAGGCGGCCCTGATCCAGGTGGAGCCCTCTCACGGCGGACGGGCACCCAAGTTCACCGGCGGTCGTGCCGAGATCCACGACGAGGTCCGCCGACGGATGCGCGCCTGGTACGAGTCCGACGAGGTCCCCGGCTACCTCGATGCCACCGCCCAACGCCTCCTCGACGAAGGCCGCGCGGCCTACCGCCGCCTCGCCCTCACCCGGAACCCGGCGCTGACCGCCGGCGACGACACCATCGTGTTCCCGTGGCGCGGCGACCGCATCCTCAACACCCTCACCTCCTGGCTGACCCGCGCGGGAGTGCCGGCCGTCCGCGACGGTGTCGCCCTCACCGCGCCCAAGTGCACACCGGCCCAGCTCCGCGCGGTCCTCCAACAACTGCTCCTGGAGGACGACACCACCGCCGAGGACATCGCCGCCGCGCTGCCCGACACCGCGGTCGAGAAGCACGACGTCCACCTCGGCAAGCCACTGCGCACCCGCGGCTATGCCGCCGCACACCTCGACATGGCGGGCGCCCGTTCCGCGCTGGCCGACCTCGTCGATCGGCTGCCCGAGCACGACGTCGACGCCATCACCGGCCTCCCCCACGTCCCGCCACCCCTCGTCGTCACCCCGACGGCCTACGCGGTCGTGGACGTCGAAACCACCGGCTTCGCCGCTCGGGGACGCGACCGGATCGTCGAGGTCGCCGTCGTCCGCGTGAGCCTCGACGGAACTGTCCTGAGCGAGTGGACCTCGCTGGTCAACCCACAACGGCCGCTCGCGGCCACCGAGGTCCACGGCATCACCGAGGACGACGTGGCGGGCGCTCCCCCGTTCGCCGACCTGGCGCCCACCCTCGCCGCCCACCTGGACGGTGCCGTCGTCGTGGCCCACAACGCCTCGTTCGACCTGAACTTCCTGGACGCGGAGTTCACCCGCGCCGACCACCCGTTCACCCCGAGCGCGACGCTGTGCACGATGAAGCTCGACCACCACGTCCACCGGGCAGGCCGCCGCAAGCTGCAGGACTGCCTCACAGCCGTGGGCATGAGCGCCACCCACGGCGCGGCCCACCGAGCTCTCGCCGACGCCAAGGCCACCGCCGACCTGCTGCGCCACTACCTGGTCCACGCACCGGACCACGTGCGCAACCTCGTCGCCGGAATTGAGCGCAGCGCCTCGTAGTGCACGGCTGCGGCGAGATCGATCAGCAAGGACTCGGGCATCGATCGAGTTCCCTGGGGCGGGTTCAGATCCGACACGTAAAACGGCGGGTCCGCCCCTCGCAGCCAGTGCCGGTCGCCAACAAGACATCGACCTCCGCCTTACCGGGAGCCCGCCTTCCCCGCCCGCATTCCTCATGCCCATGCCGCGACCGACACCGCCAGAATGCAAAAGTCTTACAGAACGAGCACGGCCATGGCGATGATGTAGAAGAACGCGAACGCAGGAGGAACCCACTGCTCCAGCCTGGTCAGCGGCCAGTAACGGCTCTTGTCCCTCCCCTTTCCCAAGGCCGCCCACTCGGCACGCCAATACGGTGACGCCGGAAGTCGTTCCTCCATAGCGCCGATGACCCTGAACTTCGCCGAACTCAATTGACGGTAGGAGCGCAGGGTCCAAAACCACACGACGCACTGGGCACAAGCCATGACAAGCGCCATAAGAGTCAACGCCGAAGGCGGAGCATCCTTGCGACCGGTGAGCACCACGAGTGAGGCCACCACACCGGTGTTAATCGTCAGGAAGAAAGTGTTGGCGAGGGCACGTCGAGCGCTGATCCGGTCCGCCATCTCGACGTAGAGCTTGTACTGCTCCATGAGCGCCGACTGGTACTTCTCGCCCGCGTCGAGGTACTTGACCACGTCGACTTCGGCCGTCCACAGGTGTGCGGAGACCTCTTCCTGGACCGCTTGAGTTCGCACGAAGTAGGCACGGATCCTGTGGTGTAAGCGCATCTGGTGCTCGCGCCTCATCTTCGCTGCCGGTCATTCGGCACGGGAAGCCACCGCCACGCGGCTCATGCGGACACCTCGGAGGCGTAGCGGAGGATGCGCAGACCTTCCATGCGGATCGCCAGCGGGTAGATCGCCTGGTAGATGTTGCAGTTCGGGGAGCGGACGTCGAATCGGCCCGTGGCGCGGAACGTCGCGGCGGCGCAACCTCCCGAGCACCAGTTGCGCCACGTGCACCCCCGACAGCCGGTCTTCTCCTCCGCCAGCAGGTTCCGGATGCCAACGGGTGTGTGGCGAACGGCCCGAACGGGGTCGTCGATGCCGATGCGCCCGACGGTTTCGGACAGCTCCATGTGGCACTTGGCGAGGTTGCCGTAATGGTCGACGACCACGTAGTCGTCCCCTACCCCGCAGGACCGGCGTCGAGGGCTGAGCAGTTGCCCGCGGTCCAGGACGGAACCCAGCAGGCTCCAGCGGGGAAGCCTTTCCTCCATCACGGCGAACACGCGCACGAGGCCGTCGATCATGGCCTGTTCCTCGTACTGGAGGTCCTGGAACGTCGCAGAACAGTCGTTGTCCCGGAAGAAGTTCAGGCTGAAGGTCAGCGACCTCTCGATCGCGAAGCGCACCACGTCGGGGATGCCGTCGAGGTTCCGGCTGGTGATGGTGGTGGAGATGTGCGGCGAGAGACCTTCCGCGATCAGGCGGTCGATCGTGCGGACCACGCGTGCCGACGAGGGCTTCCCGGCAAGCGTCGGGCGCTGGGCGTCGTGCACGGCGCCCAAGCCGTCCAAGGAGATCATCACCCGGATGTCACGGCGCTTCAGGTCGGCGGACAACCCGGGCGCGATCGCCACACCGTTGCTGAGCAGGACCGCGGAAAGGCCGATGCCCGCTTCGACGCAGCGAGCGCGGGCGTGGTCGTGCAGCCGGAGCAGGACTTCCCTGTTCAAGCTGGCCTCTCCGCCTGCGTACTTCAGTCGCAGCGAACGGAACCCGTTGCGCAGCGCTGACGCGACCAGGGCGTCGACGGATCTCCGCGCGGTGTCGTCGTCCATGGAGTCGTCCGACTTGTGGACGTAGCAGTAAGGGCAGCGCAGGTTGCACTTGTTGGTGACGTGCAACCAGGCGGTGAGCTCCGTGCTGTCGCCGAACTCCGGCGTCGGAGGACTGCCGACGGGGTGCACCACGTCGAAGGCCACCAGGGTGCGGAGCGCCGCTTGGACGTCGGCCGGATTCGCCCCCGGGAACGTCAGGTCAGCGGCCCGGACGGGGGCGGCCAAGCCGGCAACCAACTCCCGGCCGGCCTGGTTCACCACGACCACACCGCCGTTGCCGCCTGGGGTGAACAGGGCGGAGTGCTCCTCGTCGACAGGTAGCTCCAGCACACCCGCAGCGCGGATCAGCGGCTCGTCCGGAAGCCGGGGCACCGGGCGCCGGGCGCGTTCGCCGCTCGCCGGGCACGCGCAGTCCTCGCAGGCGTGCACCAGCAGCTCCGCCTCGCCTGCTATGTCCAAGCTGGACAGAGCCGTGGGGCGACGCTCGGTCGGTTTCATGAAGGGGAGCCTCCTACGGCCCGGTCGCCTATCCGTTTCAAGGTCGGTCGAGCCGTTCCAACCGGGCGAACAACGAGTTCGCGGGCTTGTCAACCCGGTGCATCGACCAGCTGGCGCGCAGGTATGCATACCAGCGACTCCGCACGTCGAGCGGCAACCTCTGAAAGAGTTCACCGAAGCGGGTGAACTCTGCGGTGAGCGCCGCCGAACCATGCGACCCAACCCTGCGCTCGGCCAGGTCACGCAGCGCCACGTCGTACTTCGTCACCGTCTCGTCCAGCGCCGCGTAGTTCCCCCCGGTCAGTGAGTCGTGTATGGACAGGTGGGCGGTGATCAACGTCCACCTGGGCTTCAGGTCGGCGAACTCGTAACGCTCGATCGCGTTGACCACCGTGGGCTCCCAGGCGTGAATCTCGGCGCGATAGCGCTGATCGTTCGTCCGGGTCCAGGTGAGGTAGCAGAGTTCCAGCAGTTCGATCAAGCTCGCCGAGAGGAACCACCCGTCGGCGACCTTCTCCGCTTGGTCGACGGCGGATCGCAAATACCCCAGCCCGCGTTCCGGGTCGTCCGCGGCGAAGATCCGGCCCGCCCGGTTGAGCGCCGAGGGGTACCAGCGGACGGCGTGCTCCTCGCAGATCTCGACCGCGCGCAGGATCAGCTCCTTGGCGCGTTCCAGCGGTTGGTCGCCGAGGTCCACGTCGTGCTGTGCCGCCTGCAACAGGCAGATCGCCTGCTCCTGGTAGATCTGGCCGAGCCAGGAGGAGCGTCGCAGGTTGAGGAACATGACCTCCGCCCGCTGGTAGTGCTCCCAGGCGGTGGCGTACTCCTGGTCGTAGCGGCACACCTCGCCCGCGGTGCTCAAGGAGATGGCCATGCCCAGTGGTCGGTTGAGGCTCCTGCGTGCCTCTAACGCGCTCTGCACCAAGTC
The DNA here is from genome assembly GCF_042732085.1 of Actinosynnema sp. NPDC059797. NCBI lineage: Bacteria > Bacillati > Actinomycetota > Actinomycetes > Pseudonocardiales > Pseudonocardiaceae > Actinosynnema > Actinosynnema sp. NPDC059797. Next base: position 6,652 of record NZ_JBHWIE010000034.1, on the reverse strand, counting down.
GTGCGCCTCTGTGTACTCACCCTGCAGGGCCTTCAGGTATGCCCAGTTGGTGCGGATCGAGGCCAGTTCGGCCCTGTCGTCCTCCTCACCGTCAGATCGCACGATGCCCGTGATCGCGTGGCAGGCGCGGGAGTAGTGGTCGTCGGCTTCCTTCCAGCGCCCGACGTTGCGGGCGTAGTAGCCGAGTTCTTTGCGGGCTTCGGCGATGAGCCGCTCGCGCTGCGGTGATTCCAACGCGGCGGCGTGGCGCAACGCGTGGTTGAAGTGCTCGTCCGCGTCGGCGACGGAACCCGGGATCCACATGCAGGCGTTTCCCAGCTCCTGGGCCAGCCGATAGGCCAGCGCCGGGTCGGGGCTGGTCGGCAGCGAGTTCAACAGCTCGACCGCCGGTGTCGGCTGGGCGTTCTGGACGAGGTACCGCGCGACGTTGATCCCGAGTGCCAACAGCTGCACGGGGCGGTTCGCCAGCCAGGTCCGACAGCGGTTGACGACCACGCTCACGGCGTCGAACGCCGGCGTGGACGCGACGTGCGGTGGCAAGAAGAGGTCCAGTTCGTGGTAGGCCAACTCCATGAAGTGCAGGTCGTTGCGGGCGACTGCGGCGTCGAAGCTCGCGGCGAACTCCGCAGTCCCCAGCTCGACGTCGCTGAGCAACAGGTAGTGCAGCCGGGAGGCCCGCAACTGGTCGAGCCTGCGCTTGTGCACGTCGAGCTTGGCCAACTGTTGCAGTGCGGTGGGGTTGTCCTCCGGATCGTCGTTGACGAGCAGCCGGTCCATGGCCGCGATCACGTCTTCGTACCTCGCCGCAGCAGCCTTGAACGCGTCGGCGGCCGTGCGCCACAGGCGCGTCCGCCAGGTCTCGTCCTGGTCGTGCAACGGGATCAACCGCTTGGCCAGCTCCTCCGCCAACGCGTCGTGCAGGGTCACGTCGTGCCCGTTGGCGCGAGGGCGAATCCAGGGCTGCGAGCGCAAAGCGTCCCAGGCACGTCCCCAGTCTCCCTCGCATTCCGGCGGCAGGGCGCGGTCGGCCATGACGGTTCGCCAGATCTCCATGCTCATGCTGTGCCGTACGACCGCGAGTCGCTTGATGGCCTCCGACCAGAAGTCCGCGCTCCGGAACGGAGCCACCATCCTGCGGCGGAACCGGTTGCGCAGATCGTCGTCGTGAGGTTCCGGTTCCTCGAGTTCCGGCGGCAGGTCGAACCGCCGCAAGTAGTCCACCGCCAGCTCCAGCCAGAGCGGCTGCCCTTCGGAGAGCGACACCAGCGTCCTGACCACGCCTTCGGTCAGGTCCGCGCCGATATCGCTGCCCGCGAGGAACTGCCTGGCTTCGATGTCGGTGAAACCCGGGACGGTCATGGTCACGATCCCGAGCCCGAACCGGGAGTCCCCGAGCACCTCCCTGATTGCGTCGTCCTGGTTTTCAGCGGGTCTGCCGGACAGGATGAACAGGGTGGCAGGCAGGTCCCGCATCCAGCGGGACAGGTGGGTGAGGAAGTAGGTGTTGCGAACGACCTCGACCGTGTCGAGGGAGATGACGACAGTGGCCTCGTTGTCGTCGATGAACTTCCGATAACACCGGGTGAACATCTTGCGCACCCGTCCGTAGTGGCCCGCGACCGCATCTCGGGTGATGCGGTCGGACCTGGTGGCCACGATCTTCGACAGGTAGTCGGTGAAGTCGCGGAAGTACCGACCTTCGGGGTCGAGCGCGCCGGCGACCTGCCGCTGCAGGTTCTCCATCACCCAGTACTCGGAGTCGTCCACGTCGATCGGGTGGACCCACCGCACCTCGTCGATGACGTCCCGCCCGGCCAGCGCTCGCAACATCCGCGTCTTGCCGGCCCCACCCGCTCCATAGAGCAGGACCACGCGGCTGGCCCGGTCCATCCGGACGTTGTCCACCTGCTCGAGAACGGGGTTTTCGGCGACTCGCGGAACGTAGAGTGATTCCGGCGCCCGCATCAGCCACCTCCGGCGATCGTCGCACGCACCTGGGCCACCACTTCGTCGAGCAGACCGTCGTACCCGCTGATGAGCTGGACGAACTCATCGTCGTTGAACAATTGCTGGCGAACCCCGCGCTCCATCTCCACCGGGTCGTAGAGAGCCGGTTTGATGAACCGCCGGGTCAGCTCGACCGCGATCTTCGGCAACTGCCGCGGCGTGTCCGGGCTGTCGACGCAGCAGAGCATCGTGGCCTCGTGCCAGAGCGACTCGACCAGCACCCTGGCCTGCTCAGTGCCCGCACCGGCCGGGACCCACCCGTCGTAGAACGCGCGTGCGCGGACGTGCGTGGCGTGCTTCTGCCGGATGTCCCGGTAGAAGTGCTCGTAGAGCAACTGCCGGATGGGCGGGTAGTGCGAGAGCCAGAGTTCGTTGTCGCGTGCGAGGAGCAGGGCGGTCCCCTCGATCGCGGTCCACAGGCCGTCGACGCTCCACTCGGCCGACTCGAGTGCCGCGCTGAACGCCGGGTTCAGGTTCAAGTGGTGCTTGAGGTGGGAGGTGGTGACGATCCGGTACGGGGCCAGCACCTGGACCGCGGCGAGCAGTGCTTTGTGCCGCTCCACGAGTTTGTCCCCCGCTTTGGGGAGCAGGGAGTGGATGGAGAGCAATTCCCGTTTGATGTAGGGGGTGACCACCGCGTCGAACGTGGTGTCGTAGCCGCAGGAGCCGGGGTTGACGAAGCCCTTCGCACCCGCCCACTCAAGGGACGAGACCAGCAGCGCGGGCAGGCCTCGGCTCAGGCCGTGAAGGCCCATCGCCCAGTTCTCGAGTGCCGACTCCCGGAAGTGGAGACCGGTGTCGTTGAGCACCTGACGAACGACCAGCGGTTCGAACCCGGTCAGTGACATCGAGCGGAACCTGTCGCCTGTGCTCGTGCCCGCTCCGGTCCAGCCCTCTTCACGCCGGCTGCCGATGACGACGCTCAGCCTGGGGCGGTGCGGACTGTCCTGGAGGAGCTTGCGGAGGTTGCGCAAAGCACGCCGGAACCGGCCGGTGGTGGGCAGGTCGAGCAGCTCCGCGCTGTCGAGCAAGACCAGCTGGTGGTTCGCTCGCATGGCCACGGCACCCGCGATCTCGTCGAGTCGCGCGTCGCCATCGAGGTTCGACGCAGGTGGTTCGACAGCCAGGAGCCGCGAGAGCACGCGGAGCTCGTCGTATCGGGTGTCGAGCTCCTCATCGCGCAGGTCAACCAGCCTCGTCCACCTGCCGTCCTTCTTCGAGAACCGCTCGCGCACTTCCTTGAGGAACCAAGACTTGCCCATCTTAGGCGGGGACAGCACCAGCCAGTGGTCATCGCCACCGAATGTGGTGATCCCGTCCATGATGCGTTCGAGTTCCTGGTGGCGGTTGCGGAACTTCGTCAAACCGGCCACTTCGGGCGCGGGTTCCTGCGCGAGCGGCAGTGCCCTCACCGCGTTCGTCAGCTCGTCCTCCGTGACGTGCGAGGTGAGATCGATCCAGCTCCGGATCCGCAGCCAACCTTCTTTTGGGGTGGGGGCCACTTCCAGTACATAGATGAAATTCCCACCGAGGCTGAGTTCCCGGTGCACCGCGAGTTCGTGCTCGGCCTGGCAGAACCTGGATTCGAGGGCGGCGGGCGACATGAGGGCCAGGAAGGCGTCCGCCTGATCGATCTCCCGCGGTATCACCTGCATGAACCGATCACCCGCCCGTTCCGGATCTTCGAACCGGTAAACGTCGGCGCCGCTTTTCCTGAGCTCGTCGCGAACCCGTAGAGCGATACTCGAGTCTTCCTTGGCATAACTGAGGAATACTCGCGTCACCCGACCTCACCCCCTCCGGACTCGACGGCCGCCGAGCGGAGCCTCCGAACGGCGCGCACCATACCGGGTGCAGATAACCCCCTGATCGCATCGGACCGAATTCCCGTTACGCCGTACTCGATCTTCACCCGCGTTGATGGGCGACTCGCCCCTGAACCGGTGGTCAGCGACGGACGCACTCGCCGCGCGACTACTCCTTTCCGCATTTATGCGGCGACCGTTCAGCTTGTTGAGCGAACACTCGAACCATGACACCAGACTCGGGCTCGCAACGGCACCGGCGTCTGGCCGCAAAGAAGCAGGATCACCCGAGTTGAGCAGGCGTCACCGACCGGCAGCGCGCCGGCGATCGCGGGATATCGCCAGGTAGAGGCGCCCAGGGCTCACATGCGCCGCAGACCAAGGTCTGGGCGTGCGAGCGGAAGGCTCCGACCGCCTGGTGATCGGGGTTCGGCAAAAGGTGCTCCGATTCCCGCACGACCTCATCTGACTTGGATAGTTCTGCGATACGCATTCCCGCACGACGTGGCTCACCGAACGCGTGGCCGCGCCGGCTCATCTCAGGGGCGAGGTGGAGGTGGCCAGCGGCTCCGAATCTGCTCCCACAGCGGCGCTCCCATGACCTCCATGGCTTCGAGCGCTTGGTACTTGGCACTTGAATCGACCGCTGTGGTCCTCGATGGCCCTGCCGGAAACGAGCCGCACAGACCAGCCTGTTCCCAAGTTGCAATACTCGCCGACTTGAGGGCGAGCTGCGGTATAGCTGGACGAGCGAGCCGCAACTCGTTGATGTTGTGCTACTCGAACTGGTCCTGGTGCAGCGTGTCGGCAGCTGGACACCACCTGCGCGGGCTTGCCCAGGTGCCGCTGCTTCGGTTTGGCACGGGGCAGGGCCCATGGCTTGTGGTGAGTGATGTAGACGGGTCTCCCGCGCGACCGGGAGACCCGTCGGCCCTGGGCCGGCTGGTCATTCGCTTGCTCAGGGATGCCCCCGTGGAAGGGGTGCAGGGCCAAGGGTAGTGCGTGTACGTGAAATGGCACGCGAGTGCGGTGGGACAGGGTGGGACAGCAGGCCAAGAGTGGTGTTGGCGTGGCGGGTCGCAACACCGGCAGACTGATCGACGACTCCTGCGGTCGACGGATCATCGCCGACGAGGCAGGTCGTTCGGGGCGTACCGCGACTGCGCGCCGGAGGTGCGGCGGGTCCTTGTGGGGACGCGAGCACCGGGTGTCGGCTCCTTCGGGCTGGCTGGTCACGATCACCACGGAGGTTCTGCCCGCGTTGACGGCGTGGGCAGACCTTCGTGAGCTTGTTGAAAGGATGTGGTTCACCGTGGCGAACAAGCCGGGTGGGACTCAGGACGGGTCGTCCGGGAATGAGCCGCAGGGACCTCCGCTCCGCGGCAACGGCACCGACGGGGGCGCCGGTGGTGGCGGTCGCCGCGTGGTGCACGTGCTGGAGTTGGTGTTGTTCACACTCGCGGTGACCGGGGTGCTGGTGCTCGCCGCGGTGTATGCCACCACGCCCCTGTACGCGCTGCTTCTGGTTCTGGTGCTGCTTTTCGGGGTGATGTTGGCCTCGCGGGCAGAGCCCAAGACGTTGGGGGCATGGCTGCGGCGTCTGCTCGACCGCCTGTTCGGCGGGTCCGGCGGGGTGTAAGGGGGCGTCATGGGGTCAACCGGACTTGTCGCATGCGAGCGCGGCAACCCTGCCCTGCGGGAGCTGCACCAGGCCGTCGTCAAGTGGCACCGGAGACAGTCCGGCACTCGACGGGCGCCGTGGTGGTTCGACCACGCGGTGACCTGGGGCCGGTTGCTGCCCTGGGCTCACTACACCATTGCGGTGTTCCACCTGGACACCACGTTGGAACAGCGCCTCTGGATGGAGAAGCGCTGGCGCACGGCGCGGTACGGCCGGCAAGGGCTGGAGGTCTGGAGCCCACCGGCCGATCGGGAGGAGGCTGAGCGCGAGGAGCAAAGGCGGGGAGGCAAGCGCATCGAGAGCGTCGAGGGCGTGGTCGACCTGCGCGTCATGGTGCGCGACGCGTTCGATGCGGCGGATGTCGACGGGTTTGATGAACAACGGGCCGACGGGCTCGCCAAGTCAATGATCGAGGTGCTCCGCACCTTGATCAAGGCCGCGGTGACAGGCTCGATGGTCGCGACTGCCGAGCCGTGTGCCGATGCGGGTGACCGGGTCGAGGACATGGCCGGGCAGATCTTTAACGGCAAGGGCATCGAGCAGCACAGGGCGCAGGCCCCTGCAGCGGCAGTCGACATGCCGCAAATCGGGGTCGTGGTGCCGTGCGTGTTGACCGCGGCCGAGGATCTGTGGGCAGACACCCCGCAGCAGTTCGCCGAGATGCTGGAGCGGATCCGGGCGAACTCCGGCGCGTCGGCGCGTCGCCTGGCCCGCTTGGCGAAGGTGCCGCACGGCAGCGTGCACCGGATGCTCGACCCAACGCGGGAGGTACTGCCGACCAAGCCCGACAGCGTGCGCGCATTCGTCACTGCATGCGGTCTGCCTAACGAGCAGGTCGAGCAGGTCATGCGAATCTGGGCACTGCTGCGTCCTCAGCGGTCGGTCAGGCAGGCGGACGAACGGTTGGCGGCTGATGCGTCGGTCGAGCGGGCAGAGGATATCGGCAGTCCTGATGCGCTGGTCGAGCTGGCTGTACAGGGTGACCGGCGGGCGGTGGAGGCGCTACTGGCGCTGATCCGGCCACTCGTCGTGCGGTACTGCCGGGTCAAAGTGGGCTGCGGTGAGCGGTCGTCGGCGGACGACGTGGCGCAGGAGGTGTGCCTGGCGGTGCTCAAGGCGCTGCCGACCTACAAGGACCAGGGGCGGCCGTTCCTGGCGT
>NZ_JBHWIE010000033.1:0-48796 GCF_042732085.1 Actinosynnema sp. NPDC059797 | reverse complement strand
CGCGGTGCCCCGTGGACCGCGGTTTCACCGCTTTGCGGGGTGGGTGGGGCGGGCCGGGCGGCGCGCCCCACCCGGGCATCAGCTCGCGTTCACGTCGACGCAGGCGTAGAACGCGTTCGCGGTGTCGCCGATGTTCCAGATGGCCAGCACCGTCTGCCTGCCGGACGACGGCAGGATAACAAAAATCCAAAATTAGTCGGCCGGTTGCTGGTTGTTGAATTTTAAGGTGTCGATGCGCTGGCCGCCCACGTAGTACTCGTAGTTGGCCGTGCGGTGCCGCGCGGTGAAGACCCAGGTGAACGTGACCGTGCGGCCGGTGTTGCTGACCCGCCAGCCCTTGTTGTTGTCGTTCAGCTCGGCGAACCCGGCGACGCCGCCGTTGCAGCTGCGCAGGCCCTTCGGGCCCTCGACGCTCTGCGGCTCCCACTGGATGGAGCCGCAGGACACCGTCTTGGCGGCGCACTGGGCCTGGCGGCTGGGCGGGGACGAGATGTAGCCGTGGGCGAAAGCGGGTGCCGACGGCAGGGCGACGGACACCAGCGGCGCGGCGAGAACACCTGCCGCCACCGCTGCGATCCTACGGCGGAGTGACATGGGGACTCCTCTGGTCGGATGGGCGGAAACGCTTGTGGCGAACGCCAACCCGATAGCGCGTGGGTGGAGTGCAGGGCGTTCACCCAAACGCGGCGGCCGGTCTAGACCATACTCTGTGTGATTGGCCGGTGACAACTACTGGCTCGACGGGCGGGTTCGGGAAGCCCGCCACATCGTGTGCTCCCGGCTCACCGCCTCCTCCGCGTCCGCGACCTCGCCGGCCCACCCCGCCTCGTCGTCGACCAGCTCCAACCGGCCGCGCACGATCGCCAGCTCGTTGGCCGCGAACGTGTAGGCCCGCGCCAGCGTCGACAGCTGCCGCAGGCTCACCCAGGCCGTGCCGGCCGCGATCACCGCCGCCACCACGCCCGCCAGGTCGAACCGCACCAGGCCCAGCGCCTTGGCCAGCGCCGCGCAGATGCCCGCCACCTCGATGGTCAGCAGGCCGGCCCGCCACCACCCGGCCTGCCGCTCGTTGCGCGCCGCCCGCGCCGCGTACCAGCGCTGCTGGTCGGCGATGCGCGACTCCAGGTAGGCGGCCTTGCGGGTGGCCAGCGGCGCCGCCCGCAGCGCCCGCATCGCCTCGGTCACCACCGGTCGCCCCGAGGGCCGGATGCTCGTCTTCGGCGCGTCCTCCAGCAGCTTGTGCAGCTGCTCGATGAACCGGCGCTCGGTCGCCTGCTCGTCGCCCGCCCTGGCGAACGGCTTGCCGCCCGCGCTGAACTTCCACGCCAGGCTCTTCGCCGACTCCGCCAACGCGCGCCCGTCGTACCAGCGGTCCTCCGGCCGCGCGGACTTCAGGTTCAGCTCGGTGACGGTCACCGCGGCCAGCGCGATCGCCGTGCCGATCGCGGCCACGTCGAACCGGCCGAAGGGCAGCTGGGCCGCCCCGGTCGCCGCGGCCAGCACGGCGAGCAGCAGCCGCAGCCGCACCGCCCGGACGTAGCGCCGCTGGCCGTCCAGCGACGCGCTGTCCGCGGCCTCGAACAGCCCCGGCAGGTCCTCGTCCCGCAAACCCCTCGCGGTCATCCGGCGAACACCCCTTCGACGTGCGCGCGCAGGTCACCCGGGTCGAGGACGGTGGTCAGCGCCGAACCGGCCAGGGCGGCGGCCCGCCCGCCCGCGCCCGCCGCGATCTCGTCGGCCGTGCGCCCGGTGCCGCGCAGCACCACCAGCGGCCGGTCGCGGCGCACGCTGTGCTCGGCGTCCTCCCACGCCACCGCGCCGCCGTTGGCCAGCACGGTCAGCGACGGCGCGGCCCCCGCGACCACCCCGGCCAGGTCCGCCAACCACGGCGCCTCGTCACCCCACCGGCGCCCCGGCACCAGCACCAGGCCCGTGTGGTTCGGCTCCGGCACCGCCGAACCGGCCAGTTCCTCCACGACCACGCCGACCAGCGGGAACCGCCCGCCCGCCGCCGCCCGCGCCCGCCCGGCGGCCCGCATCACGCCGCTGTCCGTGCCGCCGTCCAGCACGACCGCGCCGCACGCGTCCAGCACCGGCACGAGGTCGCGCAGCACCCGCTCCAACCCCGCCACCCGCGACCGGTCCATGAGGTCCGCGCCGCCCACCACCACCAGCACCGGCCGCCCGGACGGCAGGCCGAGCCCGCCCAGTTCCGACCTCGACGAGACCCGCGTCGTCTCCATGATCGACGACCGTACCGGCGCGCGCCCGCCCCGCGAGCCGGTTCCGGAACCCCGGTCCCGCGGGGTGGACCTGTTGGCCGTCATCGGAATATCCGGCTGGCCGCTGCCGGACATGTGCGGGTTCGGGCATCATGGAATCGGGCGGAATCGGGGAGGCGGTCGACATGGCTGTGGAAACACCTGGAGAACTGTCCTCGGACTTGTTGGACCTGACCGCGACGTCGTTGTTCGAGATGAGATCGCTGCACGACCCCGCGCTGGACCTGGCGGTGCGTCGGACGTTGGACCGGTTCCGGTCGGGCGACTTCGGCGATTCCGTCCAGGAACAGGTCAACTTCAGCAGGTAGGCGCGTGAACTCCGTCGGGGCCGGCACGCACCGCTTGCCGCGCTTCGTGTTCGAAGAGGTCTGCGCCGGTGCGGTGTCCGCCGCCGGAATGGCAATTTTGCGGACAACCCAGTACAGCGTTCGCCGGTTGCGCCTGCGCGCTTTCCTGGAAGCCGCTTCCGAGGTCACCGCCAGGCTCGGCCCTTTCGCCGACCTGGACCACGCGTGGACGGTGCTCGCGGAGGCCGAGCAGGTCTCCCCGGAGGTGGTCGAGGACGTCCTCATGCACCACTCCGTGGGCGTGTGGCTGAGCCGGGCGCTGCGCCAGGTGCTGGGCGCCGCGGTGGACGCCACGCCGCTGTGGTCCGAGGCGGGCTGGTTCCACTCCGTGGCGGCCGCCGCGGCTGTCCGGAGTGGACTGACCTGCGCGGTGGAGGTGCCGGTGGTGCACGGTGCGGTGGCGCTGCCGACGGTGGGCGTCCACCGGCTGGCGCAGCGCTTCCCCGTCGGGCACGCCACGCTGCGCAGCTCGCCCGCCGGAACGGTGCTGGAGGCCGCCGGGCGGGTCGCCGCGGTCCACTGGCGGTCGGCCCCGCGGCAGCGGAGCACCTCCCGCGGCAGCACCCTGGAAGTCCTCCTGGACGACCTCGACCCCTACCGGGAGTTCGGGGAACCCGTGCCGCCGGCCCCGCTGGACGCGGTCGAGCGAGCCGAGTGGGGCAAGTTGCTCGGTGAGGCGTGGGACCTGTTGACCGCGCGGCTCCCCGGTCCGGCGGAGGAGTTGTCGGCCGGGTTGTCGGCGGTGGTACCGCTGGAGGCCCGCCGGGAGGTCTTCGCCGCGTCCTCGTCCTCGGCGTTCGGCGCGATCGCCATGTCGCCCAAGCGCTCCGCGGTCGAGTTCGGCGAAGCGCTGGTGCACGAGTTGCAGCACTCCAAGGTCAACGCGCTGCTCGACGTGGTCAAGCTGCACGTCGACGGCGGCGAACCCGTGCACTACGCGCCGTGGCGCGATGACCCGCGACCCCTCGAAGCGCTCTTGCACGGCGTCTACGCCTTCGTCAGCGTCGCCGAGTACTGGGACGCGCAGGGCGACGACCTGCCCGCGCCCCTGGTCCGGCCCGCCGAGTTCCACCGCGCGCACCGGGCCCGGCAGGTCGGGATCGCGGTGGCCGGCCTGCGCGGCGCGGCCGGGTTGACCGACCTGGGGCGCGAGTTCGTCGCGGCGGTGGCCGTGCGGCTGGCCTCGTGCGACTCGACCGCGCGCACGCCCGAGGTCGCCGCGGCGGTCGAGGGCATCACCGGCGAACACGCGATCACCTGGCGGCTGCGGCACGCCCGGCCCGCGGCCGGCGTGGTCGAGGCGGCCGTCGCCGCCTGGCTCGACCGCGGCGAGGCGCCGGCCGACCTCGGCGGGAGCCGCGTGGTCCCCGGCAGGGGCTCCGGCGAATCGCTGCTGGCGGCCCTGCTCAGGTTGCGCGCCCTCGACCCGGCCGAGTACGACCGCGTCACGCGTCGGCGCAGCCCGGAGTTCGCCCACCTGAAGGGTGATCGCCGCACGGCCGTCGACGGGTACGCCGCCAGGCTGCGCGTCGCGCCCCACGACACCGCGGCCTGGGCGGGCCTGGGGCTCGTGCTGGGTTCCGCCGCGCTGCGCCGCGCGCCCGAGGTGGTCCGCGCCACCTACCGCGGCGTGGCCGCGCGCACCGGTTCCGCGCCGGCCCCGCGGGAACTGGTGGCCTGGTTCGACCGGGGTGCCCGCGGGGGCCTCACCGCCGCGTCATGACCACCGCGAGCCGGTGGGCGGACGGCCGATCCACAGCCACGCGTCGCCGCGGTAGTTCCTCGAGGTCACGTGGTGGCGCGTGAACGCGGGGGTGGGCGCGTCCACCGCCAACGAGTACAGCGGATCCGTCACCAGCACGGCCAGGTCGACGTCCGGGTTGTCCTCCATCGCGGCCCGCAGGACGTCGCTGTCGAGCAACCGGCCCAGGGTGGTCGCGGTGGGGCCGGAGAACCCGAGGGCGCCGAGCTTGGCCGGGCCCAGCGCCACCGCCATGCGCAGCCGGAGCCTGTCCGCGTAGACCTCGTTGTCCGCGTGCAGCAGGTCCCTCCAGGTCAGGAGGATCAGGGACAGGGCCCGGGAGACGTCCAAGCCGTCGGCGAGGAAGACCAGCACCCCGTCGCCGGTTCCCCAGTGGTCGACGGCGGCGGTGTCGGGACCGATGCGGCCCACCACGGAACCGGTGAGCCTGAGCACCCGTTCCTGCACCAGGTCGCGGAACCGCTCACGGCGCTCGCTGTAACCGACCACGTCGACGCCGAACCCCACCCGCAAGGGGCCGGACACCCTCTCGACGGCGGCCTGGGGCTCGCCGACGCCGCCCACCCCGTGCGACGCCTGGGGCAACGCGGCGGAGGGGTGCGACTTGCCCGACCGTCGGCGCGGCCGGGCGGGGGGTTCGCCGCGTCCGACGAAGTCGGGGTCGCGCGGCGGCACGTGGCCCCGCACCGGGGGTCGTGCGGCGTCGGGAGCGGTCACGTCGTCTCCTTCGGGCGGTGGGGGCCGGGCTCGGCTGTTCGGGAGCCGCGGCGACGGGATCGGAGCCCGGTGTCCGGGGCGTTCTCCTCGCGCACCGACGAGCCCGTCGGCCGAGCCGGTCGCGTCGGCTCGGCCGCGGGTCCGGTGTCGCGGCTCGATCGGTGGTTCGGTGCTGTGCCCGCGGGGTCGGAGGCCCGGTTCGACCGGGCCCTCCGCCGACCGGGGCTACAGCTGCATCGTGTCGGTGTCGCAGTTCGCCCGGACGTACTGGGTGGCCGCGATGGTGGCCGGGTGCTCCTCGCCGAACACCCGGCGGAAACCGTCGACCGTGCGGGCGTGCCGCAGCGCGGCCTCGCCCTCGTCCCCGAGGCTGCGCAGGTCCAGCGACAGGTTCAGCGCGATCGCGAGCGTCGTCGGGTGCTCCTCGCCGAGCTTCCGCGCCGCGCGGTCCAGGTTCTCCCGGTCCAGGTCCGCCGCCGCGTCGAAGTCGCCCGCCGCCGCCAGGTCGCTGGCCAGGTTGGCGGCCGCCACCAGGCTGTACGGGTGGTCGGCGTCGAACACGGAGACGAGCTTGTCGTACGTCCGGCGGTCCACGTCGAGGGCTTCGGCCACGTCGCCGCGCAGGCGCAGGGTGACGCCCATGTTGATGGCCGCGACCAGGGTGTACGGGTGGTTGGGGCCCCAGCTGCGCTCGAACGCCTCGAAGCTCTCGCGCGCCAGCCGGAGGGAGCCGTCGAGGTCGTCGAGGTGGCGCAGGTCGGTGGACAGGTTCATCATCGCGGTGATGGTGTCGACGTGCTCCTGGCCGTGCCGGCGGCGGTAGTGCTCGACGCACCGCTCGGAGAGCTCCTTGGCCCGCAGGTGCTCGCCGGCCTTCCGCAGCGCCACCGACAGGTTCCGCATCGCGCCCAGCACCTGGGGGTGCTCCTCGCCGACCGCCTGCTGCTGCCGGGTCAGGCGTTCCTCCTGCAACCTGGCGGCTTCCGTGTACCGGCCCAGCTCGCGGAGGTCCATGAAGAGGCTGTTGTACGACGAGAACGTGAGCCGGTGGTTGGCGCCCAGCACCTGGTTCCGCCGACCGAGGGTCATCTCGTCGATCTCGTGGGCCTTCCGGTAGTCGCCCATGAGGCGGAACGAGCTGGCTAGGTTGTTGGCGTAGTTCAGGGTCGTCGGGTCGTCCTCGCCGAGGATCGTGACGGCGCGGTCGTACACCTGCTGCCGCATGTCCAGCTCCGCCGCGAACCGGCCCTGCGCCCGCCGGTCCAGCGCGATGGTGTCCAGCATGTTGAGCATGGCCTCGTGCTCGTCACCGAGGATCTTCCGGAACTCCTCGAAGGTCCGCTCGTTGACCTGCGCGGCCTCGTCGTTCAGGCCGAGGCGGCGCAGGGAGATCCCGTACCGCCGGGTCATCTCCAGCGTGTCGAACTCCCGCTCGCCCAGCGCCTGCCGCCAGTCCTCCGAGGTCTGCTTGGCCAGGTCGTGCGCCCCGCCGAAGTCGCCGACGTTGGTCAGGTAGCGCACCAGGTTCAGCATCAGCTGGCGCACCCAGCGGTCCGAGCACCGCGACGCGTTGGAGGCGAGGGCGTGGGGGAGCAGCTCGGCGTAGCGGGGCCAGTTGTCGGAGTTCTCCGGGTCGCCGGGGTCGCCGTTGACCAGCAGGACGTGCACCGAGTGGCGCATGCGGTCCTGCTCGTCCTTGTCGAGCTGGTTCTTGAGCACCGCCTGGACCAGTCGGTGCAGCTGGAGGGCGTTGGCGCGGTGGTCGATCTTGGCGAGGCTGTAGCGGCTGATCTCGCGGACCGCGCGGCTGAGCCGGATGGGGTCGCGCAGCGCGGCGGCCAGCGCCTCGGGCACGGGCGCCTCGCGCACGCCGCGGAACAGCTGCTGCGAGATCGGGTCCGGCCCGAAGAAGGCGCACACCTGGAGCAGTTGGAGCGCGGCGCGGTGGTCGTTCTTCAGGCGGTTGAGGGGCACGTTCCACGCCGCCGCGACCGGGAGCTGGTCCTCGCCGGTGGTGCCGGTCTCCAGCAGCTCGGTGCGGTTCTGCTCCAGCAGCTCCAGGTACTCCGACACCTGCATCCCGGTCTGGGCGCGCCAGGCGGCGGCCTGCTCCACGGCCAGCGGCAGGTCGCCGAGGGCTTCGGCCAGCGCGTCGGCCTCGGCGTCGTCCAGGTCGCCGCCGCGGCGGTGGAGCAGCTCGACGCTCTCCTCGCGGGTGAACAGGTCCACCTCGACGGGCCGGGCGTAGCCGCCCCACTCGGAGTTGCGGGAGGTGACCACGATGTGGCCGACGCCCGCGGGGAAGTAGCGGCGCACGTCCTGGGGCCGGTCGGCGTTGTCGAACACCAGCAGCCACCGCGCGTAGGGCTCGCCGCGGCGCAGGGACTCCAGCACGGCGGGCACCGCGGTCTCGGCGGAACCCGCGACCGCCACGCCGAGCCGCTTGGCCAGCTCGACGAAGCTCTGCTTGATCTGCTCCTGCCGTTCGGCCGAGATCCACCAGATCACGTCGTACTCGGAGGCGTGGCGGTAGATGTACTCGACGACGGTCTGGGACTTGCCGACGCCGCCCATGCCGTGCAGCGCCTCGGGCAGCACGGCCGTGGGCCCGGTCTCGCCCAACCGCTGCTGGAGCCGGCGGAGCAGCTCGCCCCGGCCGACGAAGTCGGGGTTGCGCAGCGGCACGGGCCCCCACACCTGGGGCTGTGTGGTGCCGGCCCGCCGCTCGCCCGTGAACAGGGGGGTACCGGGAGCGGTCACGTCGTCTCCTTCGGGCGGCGGCGACCCAGCCCCGCGGTCCAGGGGCTGGGCGTCGATGATCTTCAAATCTGGCTCCGGGTCGGTTCGGGTGTGCGGGCTCCCGCCGTCCGGGCCCCGGCCCTGCCGCAGCGACCTGCGGATGCGTTGCGACCTCTTGGCGTAAGGGCCGGACAGGGCCTTGAACACCGCCTCCTGCACGCGCAGGTAGGGCAGGTTCTCGGAGGAGGCATCGAGTTCCCGGGTCTGTTCGGGGTCGTCGAGCGCCAGGCGGAAGACTCGGAGGGCCTCGTTGCGGTCGCCCGCGTACTCGTCCAGCACGCGGGCGACGCGGGCGGTGTCCGCGCGGCGCGAGTGCGCCAGCAACTCCTCCCGGACGCCGGCGTGGAACTCGTACGCGACGGCGTCGCCGTCGCCGTCGGCGCCGGGCAGCCTGGACATCAGGCCGCCGAGCATCACCTCGGCCAGGGTCGAGAGGGTGGAGCCGGGCAGCAGGACGCGCTGCACCAGGCCCATCAGCCGCGGGCTCAGCGGGGTCGCGGCGAGGAGCCCGGCGAGCTGGAAGCCGTCGGTGGAGGCGTGGGTGCGGAACCGCAGCACGCTCTCGGCGGCGCCGAGCGGTTCGTCGGGCTCGGGCTCGGGCGCGGGTCCGGTGCGCGGGCCGACGAGGGCGGCGGTGGTCTCGACCCACTCCGAGCCGGGCGCGGTGAGCAGGCGCGCCCAGCCGGACATCCACTCCGCCGAGAGGCCCAGCACCGGCACGGGCGTGGCGTCGGTGCGCGCGCCGGCGATGCGCAGCCGGGCGTTGGGCGCGCCCGGGGCCGGTGCGGACAGCCTCAGCCGGCGGGTGGGCAGGCCGCCCCAGGACCACAGTCGTTGCGCGAGGGTCTGCACCACGGCGACGGGCATGCGGCAGCCCCAGTGGTGCAGGACGTGGCCCGCCGCGCCGGCGTGCCACGCCCGGCCGACGGTGTCGGTGAGCACCACGACGATCCGCGTCCCGGCCGGTTCGACCAGGTACTGCCACGGGTGCTCCGCGCCGCCCTCCGAGCGCAGCGTCACGTCCCGCGGGTCGGACCGGGAGCTGTCCAGGACGTAGGTCCGCACGTCGCGGAACGCGCCCTGGCGCTCCAGCAGCCGCCGGAACTCGCGGACGGTCTGCTGCCAGAGCTCCGCGGCCACGGTCGTGTCGACCACCAGGGCCATGTCGAAGCGCCGCCACGGCGCGGCGCGCCACTCGGGCAGCCACAGGCCGTCGCGGGCCGCGCGCACCGCGGTGGCCTCCTCGTCCAGCAGGCGCGCGCGGGGCGAGGGCTGCCTGCGCCCCAGCGGTCGCAGGGCGCGGCTGATCCGGCGGCGTTCGGGCAGGGCGGGCACGGTGGGCCAGGCCGAGACCGCGCCGACCGACCCGTTCGCGTCCGGTCCGCGGTGGGCGCGGGCCACCGTGGTCGGGGTCGGGGTCCAGCCCCGGGTGTCCGCCGGCTCGGGCGGGGGGTGGTCGACCCCGGGTTCCGAGGGCTCCGCGGGTTCCCCGGGCCCCTCGGGCTCCTCGGGCTCTTCCGGGGGCGGCGGGTCGCGGTGGTCGGTCCCCGGCGGCGGTCCGGGCTCCGGGGGCGCGGCCGGCGGGTCGGCCGGGCGCAGGGCGCCCGCGAGCCACAGCGAATCGCGGACCTCGCGCAGCGTCAGGTCCGCGGTGCGCAGTCGCCGCACGCGCTGCTCGGCCGCGTCGAGGTGCTGGAGGAGCACCTCGACCAAGGCGGGGTCGCCCGGTCGCGTCATCCAGCCTCCGTGAGCGGGTGCCAGATGGCCTTGAGCAGCTCGGCCCAGTCCTCGTCGGGCTGGTAGGCGCCCGAGGTGGCCAGGTGCACGGCGTTGAGCAGCTGGTCGGCGGACACGGTGCCGACCTGGTCCCGGTGGGCGAGGAAGTCGGAGATCAGGCGGGCCAGGTCCACGCCGTGGGTGTCGCGGAAGTGCACGGCGACCATCTCGCCGAGCTGCTCGCGACCGGGCTGGGCGACGTGCAGGCGCAGGCAGCGGCGCAGGAAGGCGGGCGGGAACTCGCGCTCGCCGTTGCTGGTGATGATCACGATCGGGAACTCGCGGCAGCGCACGGTGCCGTGGCCGATGGCGGCGGTGTGGCCGCGGTCGGCGGTCAGCACCCGCACCTCGGGCTGGTGCTTGGCGTAGCGGACCAGCTCCGGGATCTCGTACTCGCCTTCCTCGAAGACATTGAGCAGGTCGTTGGGGAGGTCGATGTCGCCCTTGTCGAGTTCGTCGATGAGCAGGACCCGGGGCAGGTCGTAGGGGAGCAGGGCGGTGCCCAGCGGGCCGAGGTGGACGTAGTCGCCGATCCCGGACTCCGGGTCGCCCGCGCCCACGGCCTGCACGCGCGCGATGGCGTCGTAGAGGTACAGGCCCTCCTTGAGGGTGGCGCGGCTGGTGATCGGCCAGCGCAGCACCGGGCCCAGCCCCAGCTCGCGGGCGACCAGGTACGCCAGGGACGACTTGCCCGTGCCGGGCGCGCCGGTGACCAGCAGGGGGCGGCGCAGCCGGATGGCCGCGTTGACCATCGCCACCTCGTCCGGGTTCGGGGTGCGGCGGATCGAGCGCACCCCGCCCACCCGGCGGTCGCCCTCGCCGCCGTCGTCGTCGGGTCTGGTCGCGTCGCCCCGACCGGTGAACGTCCGCCAGGGCGGGGGTGGTGGCAGGTCGTCGATCGGACCCCGTGCCACTTCACCGGTGCCGTGGTAGACGTGACCACCGTTCATGCGACCGCAACCCCGCTCTCCGCCGGAGGCCCCGGTTGACCGGGCACGACGAGCCGCGTGGGGTCGTCGTACAGGACCGTGAGAGCCTCTCCGACGTGACGCCGCGCGGGGCCTTCCGCGAACGCCGTGGTCCGCGCGAGGCGAACGCGTTCGAGCAGGTGGTTCTCGTCCTCGTCGTGCAGGAGCGCCTCGACCAGGTCGCCGAACTCGGGCGAGGAGCAGTCGTGGCGGTGCCACAGGATCAGCGGGACGCCGGCCTTCACCCCGGCGGCCACCGCGTCCTGCCCCACGGACTCGGGCCGGGGCGGCGCGGACAGCACCATCGACACCAGCTCCCGCTCCCGGCTGAACAGCGACAGCAGCTCGCGCAACCCGTCGCCGCCCGTGGCGCCGCGGCACGCCGAGCCGCGCGCGATCCGCCGCGCCTGCTCCAGCTGGCGGGCCAGCCGCTCCCACCGCTCGTGCCACTCGCGGTGGTAGCGCCGGGTGGTCATGCGCTCCAGGCTGCGCACGACCACCGGGTACTTGCAGCCGATCGGCTGGACCAGGTGGGGGTCGTTCTCCCACGGCCACTGGTCCACGTCGAGGTTCAGGTTCTCGTAGTCGAGCACGAACTCGACCCGGATGTCCGGCCGGTACCGGCCCCAGTCGTCCTCGACCTGCTCGACCAGCACCGCGACCTGCCGCTTGACCTGCGCCAGCGGGCCGGTGACGTCGCGGCCGGGCAGCGGCGCCCACTGCTGCGGGTTGCCGAGCTGCCGCCACGACGAGAGCCGGTAGCGGTCCCCGGTCGGGCCCTCCGAGCTGATCCGCACCACCAGGTAGGCGGGCGAGCCCGGCGGCGGGGTCAGCGCCTCGGCCCGCTCCGAGCGCAGCCCCTCGCGCACGGCGACCAGCTCGTCGGCCAGGCCGATCGCGTGGGCCTGGGCGTAGGTCCAGCGCTGGAGCTCGATCGACAGCTCGGTGCGGACCCTGGTGGCCAGGTGCTCCAGGAACACGAGGGGGCGCGGCAGCCCGTCCGAGCCGGCGTTGAGGGTCTCCAGCACCCGGAAGACCTCGATGCAGCTCATCGGGCCGTAGAGGTTGGGCGCGGAAGGGCCGGCGACCACCCGGTACAGGTCGGGCACGTCGGGGTCGGTGACGCCGGCCAGCAGGCGGAACAGCGCCGCGCGCTCCGAGGTCGGGAACAGGTCCAGCGGGGTCAGCTCGGCCACGAACCGGCGCAATTCGGCCATGGCCCGCGAATCCTGTTCGAAGCGACTTACTATGCGAACGAGGGCCGATAGGCGTTCCGGGCTCCGCAGGCACACCTCGGCGAGGCTGAACAGGTGACCGACGGTGTTGGCGTGTTCGTCCACCACCAGGGTTTCCCGCAATTCTGCGGACATCATCCGGATCACCAGGTTGCGCCCCGCGCGATCGGCCAGCGCGGGCACGCGGTTCAGCACGTCGACAAGAGGTATCAGCAACCTCCTGCCGTCGCCATCGTCCGCATGGACCATCGGAGGTACCCCGTTCGTGCAGTGAGCGCCCAGAGTCCAACCTCCTCCTGAATCCTGAATCGCGCGAGCTTCGTTACCGATTCATGGCCACTGCGTTCAGTCGAAAGTGTCAGTAGTCCTGCAATAGCGACGTAAGTAGTACCATTGATGTGGAATCCTCGCTTTCCAGGACCCTCAATGCGCGGAGCAGCGCGTTCAGCCCGTCGCGGTGCTCCAGGCAGCGGTGGAGCAGGGCGCCCACGTGCAGTGCCGCGTTCGGGTGGTGTTCCACGCCGTTCGCCAGGCCCGGCGGCAGCAGGTCCAGCACCAGCCGCCGCCCGTCCGCGTCGCGCAGCGACGGCACCGCCATCAGCGCGTGGAACAGGGCGTCGACGTCCGGCACGCGGTCGGCCAGCAGCCACACCGGCTCGTCCAGCCCGGGTACCCGCACCACGCGGTGGTCACCGGACCGGGCGACGGGGTGGGAGCGCAGGCAGCGCTCGGTGACCGCGATGACGGCCGGTCGCCCGCCGCGCCACGCGTCGGAGGCGAGCACGGCCAGCGCGGTGGGCACGTCGTGGGCCAGCGCCACGCGCAGCCGCAGGTCCACGCCGGCGTCCCGGGCGTACCGGCGCACGGCGTCGGCCAGCCGCACCGGCAGGCGGTCGACGGGCAGGTGGGGCGGCGGCACCAGGAGCGCGGCGGGGTGGTCCGAGGCCCACGCCGGCCCGTCCAGGACGGCGCGCAGCAGCCCGAGGCCGGCCTCCCGCAGCCCGGCCGGTGCCGTGCCCACGGCGGCGACCACCACGCCCCGAGCATGGGGGCGTGGTGGCACGCGGTCAACGCGGTCCTAGAACTCCAGCCCGGTCAGCACCAGCACGCGCTGCTCGGTCAGGTCCTCCATCGCCGCGCGCACGCCCTCCCGGCCGCTGCCCGACTCCTTGACGCCCCCGTAGGGCATCTGGTCGGCGCGGAAGCTGGGCACGTCGCCGACGATCACCCCGCCCACCGCCAGGCGGGCCGAGGCCCGGAACGCCAGGCGCACGTCGTGGGTGAACACCCCGGCCTGCAACCCGAAGCGCGAGGCGTTGACCCGGTCGAACGCCTCCTCGGTCGAGTCCACGGCCTCCAGCACCACCACGGGCCCGAAGACCTCCTCGTCCACGACCCGGCACCCCGGCGGCACGTCGGCCAGCACCGTGGGCTCGAACGCGGTCCCGTCGCGGCGGCCGCCGGTTAGCACCCTCGCCCCGGCCGCCACCGCCTCGTCCACCCACTCCTGGACCCGGCGCGCGGCGGCCTCGTTGATGAGCGGCCCCACGTCGGTGGCCGGGTCGGCGGGGTCGCCGACGCCGAGCTTGCGCACGTGCGCCACCACGGCCTGCTCCAACGCCGGGTAGACCTCCCGGTGGGCGTACACGCGCTGCACCGAGATGCACGACTGCCCGCCCTGGTACATGGCGAACGTGGCGATCCGCGAGGCGGCGAAGTCCAGGTCGGTCCAGTCCGGGCACACCACCGCCGCCGCGTTGCCGCCCAGCTCCAGCACCACGTGCTTGCGCGGCACCCGTTCCTGGATCGAGTAGCCCACCGGACCCGAACCGGTGAACGACACCACCGGCAGCCGGGGGTCCTCGGCCAGCGCCCCCGCGGCCTCGTTGGGCACCGGCAGGACCGACCACGACCCGGCCGGCAGGTCGGTCCCGGCCAGCAGCTCGCCGAGCAGCAGCGCCACCAGCGGCGTCGCGGGCGCGGGCTTGACCACGATCGGCGCGCCGACCGCCAGCGCCGGCGCGACCTTGTGCGCCACCAGGTTGAGCGGGAAGTTGAACGGCGCGATGCCCAGCACCGGGCCGCGCGGCACCCGTCGCACCAGCGCCAACCTGCCCGCGGCCGCCGGGTCGGTGTCCAGCCGCTGCAGCTCGCCCGAGAACCGCCGCGCCTCCTCGGCCGCCCACCGGAACACCGACACCGCCCGCGAGACCTCGACCCGAGCCCACTTCGCCGGCTTGCCCGACTCGGCGGTGATCAGCGCCGCGACCTCGTCGGCCCGTTCGGCCAGCCGGCGCGACACGTGGTCCAGCGCCGCCGCGCGGGCGTGCGCGGGCAGCACGGCGAACTCGCCGGCCACCGCGTGCGCGGCCGCCACCGCCCGTTCCACGTCCTCCGCCGAGGCGTTCGACGTCACCCCCGCCACCCCGCCGTCGTGCGGGGTGCGGACCTCCACCAGGTCCTCGCTCGTCGCGGGCTGCCCCGCGACCCAGTACGGCACGGTCACTCCACGGCTCCTTCCAGCACGTCCAGGCCCTCGGCCAACAGCTCGTCCGGGATGGTCAGCGGCGGCAGCAGGCGGATCACGTTCCCCCGCGTGCCGCAGGTCAGCACCACCACGCCGGCCGCGTGGCAGCGCGCCGCGACCCGACCCGCCACCTCGGCCGACGCCAGCTCGACGGCCAGCATCGCGCCCCGGCCGCGGGCCTGCGCCACGCCCGGCAGCGCGGCCAGGCGGGGCAGCGCGACGGCCTCGATGCGCCGGGCGGCGGCGTTGAGGTCCAGCTCGCGCATGGTGTCGATGGCGCCCAGCGCGGCGGCGCAGGCGATCGGGTTGCCGCCGTAGGTGCCGCCCAACCCGCCCGCGTGCACGGCGTCCATGACCTCGGCGCGCCCGGTGACGGCCGACAGGGGGAGGCCGCCCGCGATGCCCTTCGCCGTGGCCACCAGGTCCGGCACCACGCCCTCGTGCTCGCACGCGAACCACGACCCGGTCCGGCAGAACCCGGTCTGGATCTCGTCGGCGACCAGCAGCACCCCGTGCGCCCGGCACCACGCCGCCAGCTCCGGCAGGAACCCCGGCGCGGGCACGACGAACCCGCCCTCGCCCTGGATCGGCTCGACCACCACGCACGCCACCTCGTCCGGCCGTTCGACCGCCGCCACCGCGCGCCGCGCCGCCTCCGCCCCGTCCAGCCCGTCGTGCAGCGGGTAGGAGCCGGGCACCCGCCGCACCGCCGGCGCGAACGGCCCGAAGCCGTGCTTGTAGGGCATCTCCTTGGCGGTCAACGCCATCGTCAGGTTGGTGCGGCCGTGGTAGGCGTGGTCGAACACCACCACCCCGGGCCGGCCGGTGGCGTACCGCGCGACCTTCACGGCGTTCTCCACCGCCTCCGCGCCGGAGTTCAGCAGCACCGAGCGCTTGTCGTGCGAGCCCGGCGTCAACTCCGCCAACCGCTCGCACACCTCCACGTACCCCTCGTACGGGGTGACCATGAAACACGTGTGGGTGAACCGGTCCACCTGGTCGTGCACCGCCGCCGCCACCCGCGGCGCGGGGTTGCCCACCCCGGTCACCGCGATGCCCGAAGCCAGGTCGATCAACCGGTTGCCGTCCACGTCCACCAGCAGGCCGGGCTCGGCGTGGTCGACGAACACCGGCAGCGTCGAACCCACGCCCGCCGCCACGGCGGCCTTGCGGCGCTCGCCCCACTCTCGCGAGCGGGGGCCGGGGATCTCGGTGCGCAGTCGTGCCATGGCTCCAGGATCGTGCTCCCGGGGCGAGGGCGACAGTAGCCAGACTGGCCAACGCGTTGTACACAGTGTCCATGTCGTTGACGGTGGGCGCGCTGGCCCGCAAGGTCGGCCTGCCGGTGCTGGTCGACGCCGGGCTGGACCGGCCGGTGGCGTGGGTGCACAGCACCGAGCTGACCGACCCGACGCCGTTCCTGGAGGGCGGCGAGCTGCTGCTGACCACCGGCATCGCGCTCGGCCGGCACGGGGACTACGCGCGCCGGCTCGTCGCGGCGGGCGTGGTCGGCTTGGGGTTCGGCACCGGCCTGAGCCACGACGAGGTGCCGGCGGACCTGGTCGCGGCGGCGCGCGAGGCGGGGTTGGCGCTGCTGGAGGTGCCCAGGGCCACGCCGTTCATCGCGATCACCAAGGCGGTGGCCGCCGACGCGCACGCCGCCCTCACCCGGACCAACGAGGCGCAGCACGCGCTGACCCGCGCCGCCGTCACGGGGGGTCCCGCCGGCGTGGTGCGGCGGCTCGCCCGGCTGCTCGACGGCGCCGCGGCCCTGCTGGACGAGGCGGGCGCGCCCGTCCACGCCGCCGGCGACCCCGGCGTGCCCGACCTCGTCGAGCAGGCACGCCTGCTGGGCGCGTCCGGCGGACCGGCCGGCGCCGCGTGGCGGGTGGGGGAGCGGCACGCCGCGATGCAGGTGCTCGGGCGGCGCGGGTTCCTGGCCGTGCTGGCGCCGGGGCCGCTGGAGGCGGGCGTGGTCAACACCGCCGCGTCGCTGCTCACCCTGGCGCTGGCGCGGTCCGACGAGGTGGACCGGGCGCACCGGGAGCTGCGGGCCGAGCGGTTCCGGCTGCTGCTGGCGGGGGAGGCGGTGGCCGGGCTGCCCGAAGCGCCGTTCCGGGTGTTCCTGCCCCTCGCGCCGGTGCCCGACCCGCCGGGGTTCTGGGCCGAGGTCGACGGGCGGCTGGTCGTGCTCGCCCACGACCTCGACGTCCCGGCCGCCGCGTCGAGCCCGGTGGACGCGGCGGGCGTCGCGCGCGGCCACCGGGAGGCGCTGCGGGCGCTGGAGGAGGGCGTGACCAGGTTCGAGGAGGTGGCCGCCGCGCGGCTGCTGGCGCCCGACGCGGCCGAGCACGCCGAAGCCCTGCTGGCGCCGCTGGACGAGGTGCAGCGCGAGACGGTGCGGGTGTGGCTGTCGTGCCACGGCCAGTTCGACCCGGCCGCCACCAGGCTGGGGGTGCACCGGCACACCGTGCGCAACCGCTTGCGGCGCGTGGAGGAGCTGCTCGGGCGCTCGCTGGAACCTGCAGGGACGCGCGCGGAACTCTGGCTCGCCCTGTACGCCGCGCCTTAGGCTCGGCCGACACCGCCACGACCATCCCTGATGACGAGGGGGATACATTGGCGCGCTCACGTCTGCTCGCCCACTCGGCCGGTGCCCTGATCACCACCGCCGTGCTGCTCACCGCCGTGTTCACCAGCCCCGCCGCCGCCTGCAGCTGCGTGCCCAGCACCGAGGGCGAGCGGTTCCAGCGCGCGACCCACGTGTTCACCGGCACGGTGGTCGCCTCCGCGGTCGAGGAGAACGACCCGTCCACCGTCGGCGACGACAGGTACCGCTACCGCGTCCAGGTCGGCGTGGAGCACAAGGGCGACGTGCCGCCCATGGTGGACGTGCTGACCTCGATCCACGGCGGCACCTGCGGCATCACCCTGTCCGCGAACGCGGAGTACCTGGTGTTCGCCACGGGGGACTCGTCCGACGCGCGCGTCGAGACGGGTTACTGCAGCGGCACCCGCCCGGCCTCCGGTGGGCCACCGGTGACCACCCTGCCGACCGGGTCGACCACCACGACGCCCTGCGCGACGCCCGTGCCGTGACGGGCCGTTCGTCCAGGGGCCGAACTCACTCGAACGGACCTTCGAAATTCCGAAGATCGGGTGGTTTGTGACAGAAATATTGCGGGTAGGTGTCGCCGACAAGACGGGCGGGGTGACCACCGCGGCATGAGACCGGGTACCTTCCGGCGTCCGGCCGGCTTCGTCAACGCAGCGGAGGGACGACCTGGATGTGGGAAGGTGACTTGACCGGAAAGGTCGTCGGCAGCAGGTACGAGCTGGGCGACCTCTACGGCTCGGGCGGCATGGCCGAGGTGTACCGGGCGTTCGACACGCGGCTCGACCGCAAGGTCGCGATCAAGTTCTTCCAGGGCGAGGCCACCCCCGAGGACCGCATCCGGCTCGAGCGCGAGGCGGAGGTGCTGGGCGCCCTGCGCTGCCCGGGCCTGGTCGAGGTCTACGACACCGGCGTCCACCGGGGGCGGCCCTACTTCGTGATGCAGCCGGTCGAGGGCGGCACGCTGCGCCGCCGCATGCGCGAGCCGCTGGCGCCCTCGGTGGTGGCCCACCTGGGCGCGCAGGTCGCCGAGGTGCTGGCCCACGTGCACGCCAACGGCGTGGTGCACCGCGACGTCAAGCCCTCCAACATCCTGCTCGACACCGGCGGCAGGCGCGCCTACCTGGCCGACTTCGGCCTGGCGCTCCAGGCGCAGGTCACCCGGGTCACCCGCTCGGGCGTCCTGGTCGGCACCGCCGGCTACCTGTCCCCCGAGCAGGTCCGCGGCGCGGACGTGTCACCCGCCGCCGACGTCTACGCCCTGGGCCTGGTCCTGCTCGAATGCCTCACCGGCAAACCCGAGTACCCCGGCGGCGACACCGAGGCCGCCCTCGCCCGCCTGCACCGCGAACCCCGCGTCCCGGCCGACCTGCCCGGCGCGTTCACCACCGTGCTGGCCGCCATGACCGCCACCGATCCCGGGCGGCGCCCCTCCGCCGCCGAGTGCGCCCGGCTGCTCACCACCGCCGAACGCGCCGCGACCGGCCTGCCGCCGCTCGCCGAGCCGGCCGCGGTGGCGGCGAGACCCGAGCCCGCCCCGGCGCGCCGTCCGGGTGGTGTCGTGCTGCTGGGTGGCGCGGCGGCGGCCGCGGCGGCGCTGGTCCTGCTGACCGTGCTCAACCCGGGCTCCTCGACGACCGGTCCCGGCGGGAGCACCGGCGGACCCGCCGCGGAGGTCCCGTCCGGCGCGCCGCCCGCCACCACCGCCAGACCGGTCGTCGACCTCACCACCGCCGGCGCGCCGCCACCCGCGGGGCAGGACACGGTGACGGTGGTGCGGGAGGCCGCGGCGCCGTCGTCGGTGGGACGGGACCAACCGCAGCAGGACCAGACCCAGCCGGACCAGACCCAGCCGCAGCAGACCCAAACGCAGCAGACGCAGCCGCAACAGACCCAGCCGCAGCAGACGCAAACGCAGCAGAACTCGCCGCAACGCAGCCTCCCGCAGCAGGCGCAGCAGCCGGCCGACCCGAGCAAGGGCAGGAGCGGCAGGGGCTGACCGGTTCCCCGGGGGTCAGCGCAGGGCGGGCAGCAGCTCGCCCTTGGCGAAGTCCAGGAACTCGCGCTGGTGGTCGCCGCCGATCTGGACCAGGGCCAGGTCGGTGAACCCGGCGTCGCGGAACTTCGCCACCGCCTCCACGATCGGCCCCACCTCGGGGCCGCACGGGATCTGCTCGGCCACGTCCTCCGGCCGCACGAACTGCGTGGCGCCCGCGAACCCGGCCGTGCCGGGCAGCTCCGAGTTGACCTTCCAGCCGCCCGCGAACCAGCGGAACTGCTCGTGCGCCCGCTCGACGGCCTTGTCCCGGTCGGTGTCCCAGCACACCGGGAGCTGCCCGATCTTGCGCGACGAGCCGCCCTCGCCCTGGAAGACGTCCCACTCGCGGCACAGCGCCGCCTCCGGCTCGGTGGACACCATCGCGTCGGCCAGCGGCGCGAACGTGCGCACCGACTGGTTGCCCGACACCGCCACCGCGATCGGCACCCGCTGCTCGGGCAGGTCCCACAGCTTCGCGGAATCCACCCGGAAGTGTTCGCCGGAGTAGTTCACGTACCCGCCGTCGAACAGCGTCGAGATGATCTCCACGGCCTCCTTCAGTAGCTCGTGCCGCACGTTCACCGGAGGCCAGCCGCGACCCACCACGTGCTCGTTGAGGTTCTCGCCCGCGCCGAGCCCCAGCGTGAACCGGCCGCCCGACAGCAGTTGCACGGTCGCGGCCTTCTGCGCCACCACGGCCGGGTGGTAGCGCACCGTCGGGCAGGTCACGTAGGTCATCAGCTCCACCCGCTCGGTGGCCTGGGTGACCGCGCCCAGCACGCTCCACGCGTACGGCGCGTGACCCTGCTCGTCCAGCCACGGCGAGTAGTGGTCGCTCATGACCTCGAAGTCGAACCCCGCGCCCTCGGCGAGCGCCGCGTGCTCCACCAGTTGGCGTGGCCCGGCCTGCTCGGTCATCAGGGTGTAGCCGATCCGCACGATCGTCCTCCTACGCCATCGGCAGGTCGGTGAGGTCCGCCCGCAACTGGTCGAGTTCCTCGTAGACTGCCGACGCGCCGCGTTCCCGCAACTCGGCCTCGCCGAAACCGCCCGTGCGGAGGCCCACCACCGGCAGCCCCGCGCGCAGGGCGGCGTCGCAGTCCCACACGGAGTCGCCGATCATCACGGCCCGGCCGCCGTCGCGGTCCACCTGCCGCAGCGCGACCTCGACGAGGTCCGGCGCGGGCTTGCTCTCCTCCACGTCGTCCGACGACGTGGAGGGCACGTCCACCGCGTCGATGAGCTTGAGGTAGTGGTCCACGTGGTGGCGCTTGCCGGAGCTGGCCAGCACCACCGCGAAGTCCTGCTCCAGCGCCGCCGCCACCAGCCGGTGCGCGCCCTCCAGCGGCCGGACCTCGGCCAGCATCGGCTCGAACGCCGCCTCCCACGCGGTCCGCAGGTCGTCGCCGTGGTCGCGCTCGACGTGCTCGCCGGCCACGGCGGCGACCAGCTTGTCGCCACCCATGCCGATGGCGCGGTGCAGGCGCCAGGTCGGCACGGTGATGTCGAAGCGGCGGAACGCGCGGAACCAGGCCACGGCGTGGTGGTAGCTGGTGTCCACCAGCGTGCCGTCCACGTCGAGGACGAGCGTGTTGGTCATGGGCCGTGGTTAGCCCGGTCGGACGACCGGCAAACCGCCGGCGATCAGCCCAGGAACTCCTCGATCAGCCTGGCCCACTCGCGGGGCGCCTCCAGCGCCGGCGCGTGGCCGCTGTCCAGTTCCGCCCACTTCGCGCCGGGGACCAGGTCGGCCAGCGCGCGGGTGGAGCTGGGCGAGATCAGCCGGTCGTGCTTGGTGCCGATGACCAGGGTGGGCACGTGCACGCGCGGCAGCTCGTCGGTCAGGTCGGTGCGCAGCACCAGGTCGACCTGCTCGGGGCTGCCCGGCGGGATGGTCATGGCGACCAGCTCCAGGAACCCGGACTCCTGCTCGGCGGTCATCCGCCGGTGGAACGGCTCGCCCAGCACGGTCGACATCAGGTAGCGGGCCAGCGCGGTGCGGTCGCCCGCCCCCAGCAGCCTGGACCACTCCCGCAGCCGGGCCCGCGTCTCCTCGTCGGCGCGCGCGAACCCGGCGGTGAGCACGAGGGCCGTGACGCGTTCGGGGTACCGCAGCGCCGCGCGCACCGCGACCGCGCACCCCAGGGAGAAACCGACGATCGCGAACCGCTCGTCACCCTCGGCGGAGGCCACGAGCAGGTCGGCCAGGTCGTCGAGCTCCAGCGGCCCGGTGGCCCGGGGCGTGCTGCCGGAACCGGGGAAGTCCACCGCGTGCACCTTGCGCTTGCGGGACAGCTGGGGGATGAGCGGGCTGAAGTTCGCGCGGACGGCGCCGCCGGCGCCGTGGGCCAACAGGAGCGAGGGGGGAGTCACGTCCCCGATTCTGCCGGGCGAGCACCCCTCGTCGCCGCAGATCCCGGCGAACCCCGTCCCAACGGGCACTCCACCGCGTGTCGTACGCCCGAACCCCTCGTGTCGTACCCCCACCCCGCGCGAGTCGTACGCCCAGGTAGCGCGTGTCGTACGCCCGGGCCGCGCGAGTCGTGCGCTCCGGTCGCGCGAGTCATGCGCCCAGGACCCCTGAGTTCAACGCCCGGGACCCCTGAACCCGACACCCGGGGGACCCCGGGCCGAGGTCGGGGGTGGTCTACGGGGCATCAACCGATCGGTTGACCAGGAGTCCCACCCGCCGTGTGATCCACCGGGCGGCCCGGTCGGCGAGCCTTGGCCCATGGCGATCATCGAGGTGGTCGACCTCGTGAAGAGGTACGACCGGAAAGTCGCGGTGGACGGGGTGTCGTTCACCGTCGACGAGGGGGAGATCTTCGGGATCCTCGGTCCCAACGGGGCGGGCAAGACCACGACCGTCGAGTGCGTCGAGGGGTTGCGCTCGCCGGACGGGGGCACCATCCGCGTGGACGGGCTCGACCCCCGGCGCGACCGGGCCGAGCTGCGCACCAGGCTGGGCGTGCAGCTCCAGCAGAGCGAACTGCCCGACCGCATCCGGGTCGGCGAGGCGCTGGACCTGTACTCGTCGTTCCACCGGGACCCGGCCGACTGGCGGGAGCTGCTGGAACGCCTCGGCCTGGGCGACCGCGCCCGCACCGAGTACCGGCACCTCTCCGGCGGCCAGAAGCAGCGCGTCTCCATCGCGCTCGCGCTGATCGGCAAGCCGAGGGTGGCCGTGCTCGACGAGCTGACCACCGGCCTGGACCCGCAGGCCCGCCGCGACACGTGGAGCCTGGTCGAGCAGGTCCGCGACTCCGGCGTCACGGTCGTGCTGGTCACGCACTTCATGGAGGAGGCCGAGCGCCTCTGCGACCGGTTGGCCCTGATCGACGCGGGCCGGCTCGTCGCCGTGGACAGCCCGGCCGGCCTGGTGTCCCGCGTGAGCGACGAGCAGACGGTCCGGTTCCGGCCCGCCGGCCCGCTGGACCTCGACCTCCTGCGGGAGCTGCCCGAGGTGTCCCGCGTCGAGCGGCACGGTCCGCGGGTCGTCGTCACCGGCGAGGGCAACCTGCTGCACGCCGTCACGTCGGTCCTCGCCCGCAGCCACGTCGTCGCCGCCGACCTGCGCATCGAGCAGGTGGGCCTGGACGACGCCTTCATCCGCCTCACCGGCCGCGCGCTCACGGAGTGAAACCAGAGATGCTGAAGATCGTCCAGATCGAGTGGAAGCTGTTCCTGCGCGACCCGGTCACGGTCGTGTTCGCCATCTTCTTCCCGACCATCCTGCTGCTGGTCCTCGGCGCGATCCCGGCGCTGCGCACCCCCGACCCCCAGTTCGACAACCTCCGGTTCGTCGACGCCTACGTGTCCACGCTGGTGGTGATCGCGCTGGCGTTCCTGGGCCTGAACAAGCTGCCCTCCACCGTGGCCACCTACCGGGAGAAGGGCGTGCTGCGCCGCTTCTCCACCACGCCCGTCAGCCCGAGCCGCCTGCTGCTCGCCCAACTGGTGGTCAACCTGATCGCCGGCGCGCTGTCGATCGCGCTGCTCATGACCGCGTGCCGGGTCGTGTTCGCCATCGACCTGCCGCACCACGCGCTGGGCTTCCTGGTGACGTGCCTGCTCGGCATGCTCTCGCTGTCCGCGCTGGGCCTGCTGGTGGCCGCGTGGGCGCCGACGGCCCGGTCCGCGGGCGGCTGGGCGACCGTGGCGTTCATGCTGGTCATGTTCTTCGGCGGCGCCTACCTGCCGCGGTTCCTCATGCCCGACTTCCTGGCGCGCGTCGGCGAGTACCTGCCGCCCGGCGTGGAGGCGTTGCAGCAGTCGTGGCTGGGCGCCGCGCCGGACCCCGTGCACCTCGGTGTCCTGGCCCTGGTCACGGTGGTGGCGGGTACCGTCGCGGCGAAGTCCTTCCGCTGGGAGTAGCGATGACCGACAAGCTCGAAGTGTGGGAGCACCGCCTACAAGCGGCGGAGCACGCCATCCCGTACCTCGTGCTCGCGCTGCCGACGCTCATGTACGTGCTGATCATCCCGGACCCGCCGGTGACGAAGGCGGTGAACGTCGGCATCGCGGCCGTCGCGGCCCTGTGGATGCTCTGGTGGTTCACGCTGCACCCGGGGTGGCGCGGTCGGCACGGCCTGATGGCGGTGTTCTACGTCGGGGTCCTGGTGGCCTACGCCGTGCTGGGGCTGCGGCACTCCATCTTCGGGTTCTACTCGTTCGCCGGCTACATCTACGCGTTCGCCGTCCTGCCGGGCCGCTGGAAGTTCGCGGGCGTGGTCGCCACCGGTGTGCTGGCGGCGACCTCGCTGAACGGCGGCCTGCCCGCGCCGGACCCGGTGTCCGTCGGCGTCTACCTGGCGATCGTGTTCGTCATCGTCACGATCGCGAGCACCTTCACCCTGCTCGGGCACTTCACCGACGAGCAGTCCCGGCGCCGCAAGGAGATGGTCGCCGACATGGCGGCGATGATGGAGGAGAACGCGGGCCTGCACGCCCAGCTGCTCATCCAGGCCCACGAGGCGGGCGTGCTGGACGAGCGGCACCGGTTGGCGCGGGAGATCCACGACACCCTCGCCCAGGGGTTCGCCGGCATCATCACGCAGCTCCAGGCCGACGAGAACCCGCCCCGGCACGTCGAGACGGCGTTGCGGCTGGCCAGGGAGAACCTGGCCGAGGCGCGCCGCTCCGTGCACGCCCTGCGCCCGCCCGCGCTGGTGGACGCGAACCTGCCCGACGCGCTGGCCGAGGTCGTGACCGGGTGGACGGACCAGACCGGTGTCGCGGCTACCGTCGCCACGACGGGGCCGGCGCGGCCCCTGCACCCGGAGGTGGAGGTGACGTTGCTGCGGGCCGCGCAGGAGGCGCTGTCCAACGTCGCCAAGCACGCGGGCGCGTCGCGGGTCGGTTTGACCCTGTCGTACATGGAGGACGTGGTGACGCTGGACGTGCGGGACGACGGGGCCGGGTTCGACCCCGCCCGCGAGACGGACGGCTTCGGCCTGGTCGGCATGCGCCAGCGCGTGTCCCGCCTGGCGGGCGCGCTGGTGGTGGAGTCCGAGCCGGGCGGCGGCACGGCGGTGTCGGCGTCGGTGCCCGCGATACCGGCGTCGGCGGCCCCGGCGCCCCCGTCCCCGCCGGTCTCCCCGGCTCCGGCCGAGGTGGCCCGGTGATCCGCGTGGTGGTGGTGGACGACCACCCGGTGGTGCGGGACGGGTTGCGCGGGATGCTCGCCACCGCCGGTGACGTCGAGGTGGTGGGCGAGGCGGCGGACGGCGCGGAGGCGGTGGCCGTGGTGCGCGCCGTGCGGCCGGACGTGGTCCTGATGGACCTGCGGATGCCCGGGGTGGACGGCGTGACCGCGATCGAGCGGCTGCGGGGCTCCTCGGCGCGCGTGCTGGTGCTCACCACCTACGACACGGACAGCGACGTGCTGCCCGCGATCAAGGCGGGTGCGACGGGGTACCTGCTCAAGGACACGCCGCGCGACGAGCTGTTCCGGGCGGTGCGCTCGGCGGCGCGGGGCGAGGCGGTGCTGTCGCCCTCGGTGGCGACCCGGCTGGTGGGCCAGGTGCGGCAGCCCGCGGCGGAGCCGCTGAGCGACCGCGAGGTCGAGGTGCTGGGCCTGATCGCGCGCGGCTGCACCAACCGGGAGGCGGCGGCGAAGCTGTTCATCAGCGAGGCGACCGTGAAGACGCACCTGGTGCACGTCTACGCCAAGCTGGGGGTGAAGGACCGCGCCGCCGCGGTCGCGGTCGCCTACGAGCGGGGGCTGCTGGGCGCCTAGCCGGCTGGGTTGTCCACAGCCCAGCCACTCGAACGGGGGACGTTTCGGGCCTCTCGCCGGTCACCGCGGCGAAGTTGTCCACAGCCCCGGCGGAAGTCGTTGTGCCCCCTGGACGACCGGCGCAACCTGGCCCCATGAACACCGCTCCCCCCACCACCCGCTCCCCGCGCCGCGACCACCTCGACGTGCGCCCGCGATCAGTAGTCGACGCGGTCCACCCGGGACAGCCACGCCTTGAACGGCGCGTCGTCCGCGCCCGTGGGGACTCGGCGCACCGGCAGGTCCCAGGAGTCGCGCGGCCTCTCGAACAGCTCGTGGAACTCGAGGTCGTCGAACCCGGCCGCGGCGGCGTCGTGCCGGTCCGCGGCGTAGACGACCCGGTCCACCCGCGCCCACAGGGCGGCCGAGAGGCACAGCGGGCACGGCTCGCACGAGGACACCAGGACGCAGCCGGTGAGCCGGAAGTCGCCGATCGCCCGGCAGGCCGCGCGGATCGCCACCACCTCGGCGTGGGCGGTCGGGTCGAGCGCGGTCGTCACCTGGTTGGTCCCGGTGGCGACCACGGCGCCGTCGCGGACGACGACCGCGCCGAACGGGCCGCCGCCCGCCGCGACGTTGCGGGTGGCCAGCTCGACGGACTCGCGCAGCCAGGCCTGGTCGGGGGAGGTGGTCGTGGTCATGGGTGCGGTGCCTCTCGGCGCGGGCGGGTTCGCCGCGGGTCGGTGGGTCGGGTCGTGCGCCCGGCGCCGTGGCGGCGCCTGGGCGAGCTGGTCCGGTGGCTGCTCGGGTCGTGCGCGTCACGGCGCGGGTGGTCAGGTGCCGGTGATGTGCTCCGGTCGCACGGGCACGCGGGGCAGGTCCCGGCCGGTGGCCGCGCGGACGGCGGCGACGATGGCCGGGGTGGAGGAGATCGTGGGCGGCTCGCCGACGCCCCGCACGCCGTAGGGCGCGTGGGGGTCGGCCAGCTCCAGCACGTCGATGGTCATCGGCGGCATGTCCAGCACGGTCGGGATGAGGTAGTCGGTGAACGACGGGTTGCGCACCCGGCCGCCCTCGGTCTGGATCTCCTCCATCACCGCCAGCCCCAGGCCCTGCGCCGAACCGCCCTGGATCTGGCCGAGGACGGCCTGGGGGTTGAGCGCCCGGCCCACGTCCTGGGCGCAGGCCAGCTCGACCACCTTCACCAGGCCCAGCTCGGTGTCCACGTCGACCACGGCCCGGTGCGCCGCGAACCCGTACTGCACGTGCGCGTTGCCCTGCCCGGTCACCGGGTCGATCGGCTCGGTGGCCCGGTGCCGCCACTCCGCGGTCTCCTCGACCACCTCGTCGCCGAGCAGCGCGGCCAGGTCGAGCGACGCGGGGTCGCGGCCGCCCGCCAGCTCGGCCAGCCGCACCCGCACCGCCGCGCAGGCCGCCTTCACCGCGCCGCCGGTCACGTAGGTCTGGCGGGACGCCGACGTGGAGCCGCCGTTGCCGATGCCGGTGTCCATGGGCAGGATCGTCACCCGCTCCACGCCCAGCTCGGTGCGCACGATCTGCTGCACGATCGTCACCAGGCCCTGGCCGACCTCGACCGCGGCGGTGTGCGCCAGCGCGACCGGTTCGCCGTTGATCACCTGGAGCCGGACCCGCGCGGTGGAGTAGTCGTCGAAGCCCTCGGAGAAGCAGATGTTCTTGATGCCGACCGCGTAGCCGACACCGCGCACCACGCCCTCGCCGTGCGTGGTGTTGGAGACGCCGCCGGGCATGTCGCGCAGGTCGACCGCGGCGGGCTTCGCGGGGAGCGGCTTGTCCCTGACCAGCTCCAGCAGCCGCGCCACCGGTGCGGCGGAGTCGACCACCTGGCCGGTCGGCATCACCGAGCCCTCGCTCATCGCGTTGGCGATCCGCAGGTCCACCGGGTCCACGCCGAGGGCGGCGGCGAGCTTGTCCATCTGGGACTCGTAGGCGAAACCGGCCTGCACCGCGCCGAACCCGCGCATCGCGCCGCACGGCGGGTTGTTGGTGTAGACGCCCCAGCAGTCCACGGTCACGTTGGGCACCTCGTACGGGCCGATGCCGAGCGTCGCCGCGTTCGCCACCACGGCGCCGGTGCTGGACGCGTACGCGCCGCCGTCGAGGTGGATCCGCGCCTTGACGTACACCAGCTTGCCGGTGCGGTCCGCGCCGTGCTCGTAGTGCAGGACCGCGGGGTGCCGGTGCACGTGCCCGTAGAACGA
Organism: Actinosynnema sp. NPDC059797; assembly: GCF_042732085.1. Classification (NCBI taxonomy): domain Bacteria; kingdom Bacillati; phylum Actinomycetota; class Actinomycetes; order Pseudonocardiales; family Pseudonocardiaceae; genus Actinosynnema; species Actinosynnema sp. NPDC059797. The sequence continues at coordinate 21,274 of NZ_JBHWIE010000033.1, read as the reverse complement.
CTCCTCGCGGTTGTAGACCATCTTGGTCGGCTTGCCGGTGTGCAGCGCGAGCAGGCACGCGTGCACCTGCATCGACAGGTCCTCGCGCCCGCCGAACGCGCCGCCGACACCGGAGAGGGTCAGCCGCACCTTCTCCAGCGGCAGGCCGAGCGCCGCCGCGACCTGGGCCTGGTCGACGTGCAGCCACTGGGTGGCGATGTAGAGGTCCACGCCGCCGTCCTCGGCGGGCACGGCCAGGCCCGACTCGGGGCCGAGGAACGCCTGGTCCTGCATCCCGACCTCGTAGCGGCCGGTGACCACGACCTCGGCGCGCGCGTCCTGGTCGCCGCGCCGGATCGGCACGTGCCGCACGAGGTTTCCGCCGGGGTGCAGCGGGGTGTCGTCGACCGCGGTCTCCATGTCCACTACGGGCTCCAGGACCTCGTAGTCGACCTCGATGCGCTCCATGGCGCGCCGCGCGGTCTCGGGGTGGTCGGCGCCCACGAGCGCGACCGGTTCACCCTGGTAGCGCACGACGTCCTCGGCCAGCACCGGCTGGTCCTTGTGCTCGAGGCCGTAGAGGTTCAGCCCCGGCACGTCCTGGTGCGTCAGCACGGCGTACACGCCGGGCACCCGCAGCGCCGCCGTGATGTCGACCGACCGGATCCTGGCGTGCGGGTGGGGACTGCGCAGCGTCGCGCCCCAGATCATGTCCTCGTGCCACAGGTCCGAGGCGTAGGCGAACTCGCCGCGGACCTTGAGGTTCCCATCGGGCCGCTGCGGGCTGGCCCCGATGCCACCGGCCACGGAGGAGGTCAGTTCGGCGGGCGTCAGGCTCATCGCGTCCTACCGTCCTTCCTGGTGCGCACCGGCGCTCTCGTCCTTGCCCTGCGGCACTCCTGCCACCCCGCGCGCCCGGGCACCGCACCGCGCCGGCCCTGCCGACGCGCCCGCGATGGCGGACGACCCGAACGCGCTCCCCGGCCCGTCCTCCCACCCGCGTGCCAGCGAGCCGCCGAGCCGCTGCCCCGCCACGAGCCAAGGCATGTCAGTCGGCTGGGTGACCGCCTGCCGCGCGACCAGCCACGGCGTACCCGACCGTTGGGTGACCGCCTGCCCCACCACCAGCCACGGCACGACCGATCGTCGTGTGGCCGCCGGTCCTGCCATCGGGCGCTGCGCGATCAGCCGCCGACCGACCAGCCGCCTCGCCACCAGCAGCCCGGTGACCACCCGCCTAACTACCGGCCGGCTTGCTACCAGCCACCCTGCCACCGGCCGACTCGTCACCAACCGCGCTCTCACCGGGCAGCCTCCTTCAACCGTCCGGCAGCGGCTCGCAGGTCACGCGCGAGTTCGGTCTCCGAGGCGGTGCGCAGCTCTCCGTCGTCCACCACGGTCCGGCCGCCCACGAGCAGGAGCCTGAGCTTCGGCAACGGCCCCAGGACCAGGGCGGCGACCGGGTCGTCGATGCCCGCGTGGTCGAGGCCGTCGAGCCGCCACACAGCGAGGTCGGCGAGCTTGCCGGGTTCGATCGAGCCGATCTCGTCGTCCCGGCCGAGGCACCGCGCGCCGCCCGCCGTGCCCAGCCGCAGCGCCTCGCGGGCGTCCAGCGCCCGGGGGCCGCCGCGCTGGCGGGCTTGCAGGAGCGCCTGGTGCAGTTCCTCGACCATGCCGCAGGACTCGTTGGAGGCGGCGCCGTCCACGCCCAGGCCGACCGGCGCGCCGGCGTCGAGCAGGTCGCGGACCGGGGCGATGCCGGTGCCCAGGCGGCCGTTGGAGGTGGGGCAGTGCGCCGAGCCGGTGCCGGTGGCGCCCAGCCGCTTCACCGCGTCGGGCGACAGGTGCACGGTGTGCGCGAGCCACACGTCGTCACCGAGCCAGCCGAGGCGTTCGGCGTACTCGGTGGGCGTGCAGCCGAACTCGGCCAGGCACTGCTCCTCCTCGTCGGTGGTCTCGGCGAGGTGGGTGTGCAGGCGGACGCCCTTGGCGCGGGCCAGTTCGGCGGCGCCGGTCATCAGCTCCCGGCTGACCGAGAACGGCGAGCACGGGCCGACCGCGACGCGGACCAGCGCGTCGGGCGCGGGGTCGTGGTGGTCGTTGACGGCGCGCTCGGTGGCGATGAGCGCGGCCTCGGTCTCCTCGACCAGGTTGTCCGGCGGCAGGCCGCCCTGCGACCGGCCGCGGTCCATGGAGCCGCGCACGGCGTGCAGGCGGACCCCGACGCGGCGGGCGGCGGTCACCAGCGCCTCGAACTGGTCCCCGCCCTCGCGGGGGAAGACGTAGTGGTGGTCGGCGGCGGTCGTGCACCCGGTGATCGCGAGCTTGGCCAGGCCCGCGGCCGCCGCGGCGTGCGTGATGCCGGCGTCCAGGCCGCGCCACACCGGGTACAGCGCGGTCAACCACTCGAACAGCGTGGCGTCCTGGGCGATGCCGCGCGTGGCCCACTGGAAGAGGTGGTGGTGCGTGTTGACCAGACCGGGGGTGACCAGGCAGCCGCTGCCGTCGACCCAGGTGTGCGGCCCGGTGGGCTTGGGCGCCTGGCCCGGACCGACGGCGGTGATCCGGCCGTCCTCGACCACGACGTGGCCGAAGGCGTGCTCGGTGCCGGCGGCGTCGACGGTGGCCACCGCGGCCCCGTCGATGATCGTCGGGGTCATGGGCGCTCGCCCGCCCGGGTGGCGGCCGCCAGCCGCACCGCGTCCAGGATCTTCTCGTAACCGGTGCAGCGGCAGAGGTTCCCGGCCAGCGCCTCGCGGATCTCCGGGTCGCTGGGTCGCGGGACGCGGTTGAGCAGGTCGTGGGTGGCGACGACGAGACCGGGGGTGCAGAAGCCGCACTGGACCGCGCCCGCCTCGACGAACGCCTCCTGCACGGGGTCGAGCGCGTCGGCGCGCCCGGCGTGGTCGCCCTTGGCGAGCCCTTCGACCGTGCGCACCTCGCGGTCCTGGGCCTGGCCCGCGGCGACCAGGCACGCGCACACCGGCACGTCGTCCAGGTACACCGTGCACGAGCCGCACTCGCCCTGCTCGCAGGCGTTCTTGGAGCCGGGCAGGCCCAGCCGCTCGCGCAGCAGGAACAGCAGGCTCTCGCCCTCCCACACGTCGTCGGCCTGCCGCCGCTCGCCGTTCACCGTCACGTCCACGCGCATGGTCAGGCCGCCTTCCCGGAGTAGTCCTGCCAGGCCCAGCCGAGGGCGCGGCGGGCCAGCACGGACAGGGCGTGCTTGCGGTACGCGGCCGTGCCGCGCACGTCGTCGATGGGGCTCGCGGCCTCGGCGACCAGCTCGCCGAACCGCCGCTTCACCGAGTCGAGCAGCGGCCGGGGCGATTCCCACTGACCCGAGGAGGTGAGTTCACCGGACAGGAAGTCCTCGGCCGCCGACGCGCGGCGCGGGGTGGGAGCGGCCGAGCCGACGGCGGCGCCCACCCCGCCCCGTGACGGGTGCAGGGCCAGCGCGAACGAGCACACGGCGATGACCATGGCGTTGCGCGTGCCGACCTTGGCGAACTGCTGGGGCGCCCCCGTGACGGGCACGCGCACCGCGGTGATCAGCTCGTCGGGCTCCAGCGCGTTGCGCTTCACGCCCAGGTAGAACCCGGTGGCCGGGATGAGCCGGGTGCCGCGGGTCGAGGCGACCTCCACGGTCGCGCCCGCGGCCAGCAGCACCGGGTGCGTGTCGCCCGCCGGGGAGGCCGCGCCGAGGTTGCCGCCCACCGTGCCCCGGTTGCGGATCTGCGGCGAGCCCACCGTGCGGGAGGCCATGGCCAGACCGGGCAGCCGGTCGCCCAGCTCCTCGATGATCCGCGTGTACGGCACGCCCGCCCCGACGTGCGCCGACCCGTCGGCCAGGTCCCACTCGCGCAGCTCGGCGACGCGGGTCAGGTCGAGCAGGGCGGCGGGCCTGCGGTGGTCGAAGTTCAGCTCGACCATCACGTCCGTGCCGCCGGCGATGGGCACGGCATCCGGTCGCTGGGCCTTGAGGCTCAGCGCCTCGGCCAGGGTGGCTGGGCGAAGGAAGTCCATCGGCTACCTCGGCGGTCGGCTGCGCGGTGCGGGTCGGCGCGGGGCCGTGCAGGTCGGTGCGGAACAGGACGGGTCGATGCGGAACAGGACGGGTCGGTGCGGAACCGGGCGGATGGGTGCGGGGGGTGAGAGGGCCAGTACACAGACCGGCGCGCATGATCGGCTACGGCGGCGGTGCATGAACCCACAGGCTCCTACAACGACGTGTTTTGTGCTTTCCTACGAACACGATCGGACGACGGTGAAGCGCGGAGATGTCCCCGGTGTAACGATCTGCTCGGCCGAGGCGAGGAGGGCGCGGTGCGGATCCGGGACCTGGTCGGGATGCCCGAGTTGCGGCTGCGCCCGGTCGTGGGCGCCGACCTGCTCGACCGACCGGTGACCAGGCTCTACGGCACCGAACTGCCGGACCCCGCGCGGTACCTGTCCGGTGGCGAGCTGGTGCTGTCCGGGCTCCTGTGGCACCACGCGGCAGGGGACTGCGAGCGGTTCGTCTCCTCGCTGGCCGCGTCCGGGGTCGCCGCGCTGGCGGCCAGCCCGCCCGAAGCCGAGGAGCTGCCCGCCGAACTCGTCGAGGCGTGCGAGCGGCACGGCGTGCCGCTGCTGGAGGTGCCGGTCGACCTGTCGTTCGCGACCATCACCGAGCGGGTGGTGCTGGCGCTGGCGGCCGAGCGGGTCGGCGACGCGGGCGCCCAGCTGGGCAGGCACCGGCGGCTGCTGACCGTGGTCGCCGAGGGCGGCGGGCTGTCGGAGCTGGTCGAGGTCGGGGCCGCGGAACTGGGGGCGTCGTGCTGGGTGCTCTCGTGCACCGGGCACGTGGTCGCGGGCCCCGACCTGCCGGGGGCGACGGCCCTGGTGCGGGAGTTCCTGGTGGCGGACCGGCTGCCGCGGGCCGTGCGCGGGGTGACGCTGCTCCCGGTGACCGCGCGCGGCGGCGAGCGGCTGACCGCGTGGATCCTGGTCGTCTCCGGCGACCGCGCGGACGACGAGGCGGCCGTCGAACTGGCCAGCCTGGTCGGCGTGGAGCGGGCGCGGGTCGTGCAGGGGCGCCGGATCGAGAACCGCGCCGCCGGCCCCCTGCTGCGGCAGGTCCTGGCCGGAGGCGACGTGGCGGCCCGCATCGCGGCCGTCGGCTGGGACCCGGGCGCGCCGCTGCGGGTGGTGGCGGCCTCGGCGTCGGACGGGCGGGTCGACCGGGTCGAGGCGCTGCTGGAGGAGGCGCTGGCGGCGGTCGCGCCGGGGGTCCTGCTGACGACCGTCGAGGACGAGGTGTACGCGCTGGCGCCGGCCGGGCCGTGGGTCGAGGACGTGCGGTCGGCCCTGCGGACCGCGGAGCCGGGGCTGGGGACCACGCGCGTGCTGGTGGGCATCTCGTCCCCGGCGGGGCACAACGGCCTGCGCGGCGCGGCGGAGGAGGCGTCCCACGCCCGGCGGCTGGGCGAGCGGCGCGAGGGCCGGACGTGCGTGGTGGCCGGCGAGGAGATCGCGCTGCACCAGCTGCTGCTGGCCGGCGTGCCGGAGGACCTGCGCGGGTCGCTGCGCCGCCGGCTGCTGGGCCCGGTGCTGGACTACGACGCCGCGCACGGCTCGGACCTGGTCGGCACCCTGAGGGTCTTCCTCGACTGCTCGGGCTCCTGGACCACGGCCGCCGCCCGGCTGCACGTCCACGTCAACACCCTGCGGTACCGCGTGGGCCGGGTCGAGGAGCTGCTGGGCGTGGACCTGTCGAACTTCGCCGAGCGCGTGGACCTCTACCTCGCCCTGCAAGCGGGGTAGGAGCGCACGCGGAGTCCGGGCACTGAACCTCGCCCTCGTCGCCGGGCAGTTCGTCTCGTGTCCGTCACCGTTCTCCGCTGCGACCGCTCGGGCGCGAGCCGAACCGGTCGGCCGCGTCGGCGATGCGCCCGGTGGCGGCGGTCCCCTTGTCCCGCGCCGCGACCTTCCCGCGGCCTCTCCGCCATCCGGCGTGAACCCCGGGACCTGTGCCGGCGGCCAAACGGCCGCACGAGACCACCCGGTAGTCACGTGATGGATCATGTCATTTCTGTGACACTCGAATCACGGTGAGTGCACGGGAGGGCACGCGTGATTCGTCGGGATGGGGAAAACGTGGTGTCCGGGACGGCGCACGGACCCGTGGTGCAGGCGGGCAGTATCGGTGACCTGCACTTCCACGCCCCGCGCGCCGAGCCGGTGATCCCCTACCAACTGCCGCCCGCCCCCAGGCTCTTCACCAGCAGGCACCACGAGCTGGCGGCGTTGGACGGCTGGCTCGCCACCGAGGAGGCGCCGGTCGTGGTGGTCAGCGGTCCCGGTGGGGTGGGGAAGACGTCCCTGGCGCTGCGCTGGCTGCACGTCAACCGATCGCTCTTCCCCGACGGCCAGCTCTACACCGACCTCGGCGCGCACCCCGCGGACGGCCCGGCCACACCCGAGGCGGTGCTGGAGTGGTTCCTGGTGGCGCTGGGTGTGCCCGCCGGTGAGGTCCCGCCGGGGCTGGCCCGGAGGCAGGCTGCGTTCCGCAGCGCCACAGCCGACCGCGCCATCGCGCTGATGCTGGACAACGCCGTGTCCGCCGCGCAGGTCCGCCCGCTCCTCCCGGCATCGTCCCGCAGCGCGGTCGTGGTCACCAGCAGGTGGCGGTTGAGCGGTCTGGCGGTCGACGGCGCCAGGTTCGTGGAGGTGGAAGCGTTCGACGAGTCGGCGTCGTTGGAACTGCTGGAACGTGCTGTGGGACCGCGGGTCAACTCCGAGCCCGACGCGGCCCGGGAACTGGCGAGCCTGTGCGCGGGCCTGCCCATCGCGCTCTCGGTGATCGGGGCGCGCCTGTCCACCCACCCCAAGCGTTCGTTGTCCAAGGAGGTCGGCTTGCTGCGGGCGGAGCGCCTGGCCACCCTCACGCTGGACGAGGTGTCGGTCGAGGCGGTGCTCGACCTGTCCTATTCGGACCTGTCGCCCGCCCACGCCCGGATCTACCGGCTGTGCGCCGTGCACCCCGGCGCGTTCTTCGGCGTCGAGGCAGCCGCCGCGGCCGCGGGCGAGCCGGCACCCGAGGTCGGACCCGTGCTGGAACACCTGGTGGAGAAGAACCTCCTGGCCGAGGTCGGCGACGAGCGGTTCCGCTTTCACGACCTGTTGAAGCTGCACGCCCGCCGCCAAGCGGACCGGACCTCGCCCGCAGAACGCGACGCCGCCCTCCGCCGCGTCGTCGAGTGGTACCTGGACCGCCTGGTGGACGCCGACTTGGTCCTGCGGCCGAGCAGGCACCGGGTGGGGCCTCGGTACCGGGATCGGCGCTCGCAGTTCAGGACGCGGCAGGACGCGCTGGCGTGGCTGGAACGCGAGCGGCCCAACCTCCGCGAGGCGTGCCGAGCCGCGGCCGCGCTCGGCCTCGACGACGTCGTCTGGCAGTTCTGCGAAGCGATGTGGGGTTTCTTCCTGCACGCCCGGCACTACGACGACTGGTTCGCGGTGCATGAACTGGGTGTGCCGGCCGCGGTCCGCAGCGGTCACCGCGCGGCCGAGGCGAAGCTGCGCGCGCAACTCGCGTACACCTACGGAGGGCTGCGGATGTTCCCGGAGGCCGAGCGCGAGGGCCTGCGCGCGTTGGACATCGCCGAGGTGGACGGCGACCGCCAGGGCGTGGCGGTGGCGCTGACCGAACTCGGCGGAGTGGCCCAAGGCGCAGGTGACCTGGAGCGCGCACTGGCCCACCTGACCCGGGCGAGGGACATTCGACGTCACATCGGCCCGCCGCGTGCCGAGGCGCTGTGCGCCCGGCGGATCGGCGAGGTGCTGGCCCAACTGGGCCGGACCGACGAGGCCATGGCCGAACTGCTCGCGGCGGCCGAGGCGATGGGCCGGTTCGGCGACCACGTCGGCAGGGCGAGGTGCCTGATGTCCGCGGGCGCGGTCGCGGCGCGCCGGGGCGAGGTCGCGGCCGCCGAGGCGCGCCTGGCGACCGCGCTGGACCTGCTCCGCCAGGTCGGCTCACCCCACTACGAGGCCGAGGCGCTGCTGTTGTCGGGGGAGGTCGCCGAAGCCCGCGGCGACCTCCCCGCGGCGCGTGAGCGCTACGCCGAGGCGCGGCGCCTGTTCACCCACGCGGGAAACCCGAAGGCCACCGCGATCGGCGTCACGCTCGCCCGGCTCGACCCGTGAGGGAACTCGACCACCAGGTCGGCCAGTCCCAGCGCCGCCGGTCGGGCGCGACCGACCTCGCCGATCACGACCTGGTCGGGTCGATGACCGGGGGTGGCGACGACCAGCCGGTGCAGGCCCGGACCGAGACCGTCCACCACCAGCCACGCCATCACGTCGGCTCCGGTCGCAGCGGCTCGGGGACGGGCACGGCCTCGGCAACGGCCGGTCCCGGCGGCTCGGGCAACCCCAGCAGTCGGTACATGGTTCGGCGCAGTTCGGCCGCCGCGGCGCCGGGGCGCGACGACACCAGGCCGGCCAGGTGGCTCGCGCCGTCGCCGGGGATGGCCGAGGGCAGCTGCGGCTGCAGCGGCAGCGCCGGGTCGACCAGGCGGCAGTACCGGCGGACCGCGTCGGCCAGGCTGCCGGGACGGACGTTGTCGTCCGGGAACGACGCCAGGGCCACCGGCTTCCCGATCGCGGCGGCGTACTGGGTCGTGGAACCGTGGTCGCCCAGCACGTGGTCGCTGGCGACCACGGTGGCCCGCCAGCCCTCCTCCGGGGGGATCACCAGCAGCCCGGCGTCGATGCAGTCGTGCAGCCAGGCCCGCACCTGCCACCGCCCGTGTACGGCCCACACGTTGGGGTGCAGCACCAACGCCACCCGGTACCGCTCGACGGGCAGCTGCTCCAGCAGAGCCCGGCACAGCGAGGACCGGCTGCCGAAGGCCGAGTCGGGCGCCCAGGTCGAGCTCACCGTCACCAGCCGCCCGTCCGCCGGCACCCCCAACGCCTCGCGGTAGCGGGACCGCAAGGGCAGGCTCGCGACCATGCGGTCCAGGCACGGGTCGCCCACGACGACCGCCGTGTGCAGCGCTTCCGGGCAGGACGACCGCAGCGCGACCACCTCGTCCTCGTGGCTGAGGCCGATCGCGGCAGGCAGCACCCTGCCCCGCCTCGTGAGCGATTCCCGGCTCAGACCGGCGTGCGGCAGGGCGCCGCGACCCGCGTGCCTGCTGAACTTGCGCGACGCGAGGGCGCCCGCGCCGTGCGGCAGCAGCAGCACCGGACCGCGCACTTGGTCGAGGTCGTTGTAGCCGGCCGCCAGCACCAGGTCGAAGTCGTGCTGCGTGGCTTGGTGCCAGGGCACCACGAGTCCGCCGCGTGCGTGCACCTGCGCCTCGGTGCCATGCCACCACCTCCCGGTGTCGGTGACGGAGAACACGACCTGCACCCGGGGGTCGTTGCGCAGCAACGGCACCACGTCCGAGATCAACCGCGTGCCCGCCGCCGGGTGCGGGACCATGACCAGTACGGTCCGGCACCCGGCCACCGTGACCCGCCGGTCGGCGTCCGGTCCGATGGGTCCTCTGATCCACTGATCGCTCACGCCGCCGCCTCGGCTCGCGCGACGACCAAATGCGGCTCCCCGCTCGTGCAGTCGAACACCGGTAGGTCCCGGTGCGGCAGGTCGTCGTAGTGGCGGTGGGGCGTCATCAGGACCGCGAAGTCGAAGGCCCGGTCGTCGAAGTCGGCCCGGCGCAACCGGGTACCGTCGGACAGCACCAGTTCGGGCACGTAGGGGTCGTGGTAGTCGACCGACGTCTCTCGGCGCAGCTCCTCCAACGCCGCCACGGCGGCCGACTGCCGAACGTTGGGCGTGTCGGCCTTGTAGGTCACCCCGAGCACCAGCACCCGACAGTCGCGCAGCGGCTTCGCGACGATGCTCGCGACGGCTTCGCGCAGGCGGTGGACGGTGTGCGCGGGCATCGCGTCGTTGACGGCCAACGCCGCGTCGACCAGCGGGCTCAGCAAACCGCGGCGGCGCGCGGCGGTGGACAGGAACCTCGCGGACACGGGCACGCAGTCGCCACCCGCTCCCGCGCTGGGGTGGTGCCCCAGGAAGCCGAACGGCTTGGTGCCCGCGGCTTTGAGCACCTCCGCCACGTCGACCCCGTACGCCCGGCACACGCCCGCGAATTCGTTGACCAGGGAAATGTTGACCATCCGGAAGGTGTTCTCGAACAGCTTGGCCAGCTCCGCGGCGCGCGTGCTCGTCACGTGCACGACGTCCTGCGCCATCGTCGAGAGGAACTGGGCCGCGCGGTGGGCGCACCGCGTGGTGTGACCGCCGACCACCCGCGGGATGGAGGTCAGCGCGTGCACCCGGTTGCCGGGGTCGATCCGCATCGGGGCGCACGCCACGTGGAACGCCGAGCCGGCACGCAACCCGGAGAGCTTCTCCAGCAGGGGGACGAGGGACTGCGCCACCGTGCCGGGAGGGCACGTGCTCTGGAGAAGCACCAGGTCACCCCTGCGCAGGACGGGGGCGACCGCCCGCAGCGCCTGGGTCAGTGGGCGCAGGTCCACCCCGCCGCGACGGTCCGGGGGAGTGGGCAGGCACAGCACGTGGACGTCGCCCTCCGGCACGCCGGAGACGATGTCGCGCACCACCAACCGCCCGCTCGCCAGCACGTCACCGAGCACGTCCTCCGAGACCGTGCCCAACCCGGAGCCCGGCCGCGCGTCGAGCACGTCCGCGACCCGCCGCGCGCAGTTGTCCAGGCCGACGACGCGCATCCCGGCCCTGGCCGCCGCCACCGCGGTCGGCAGCCCGGTGAACCCGAGACCGACCACCACCACCTCGGGAGAAGCCATTGAAACCTCCAGCGCGGCCCGTGCGGGTCCATCCCGCCGGGCGGCTGGTGCCAGCGTGCGGGCGGCCGTTGTCGGATCCGGTTCACCGGACGGACGGATAGGCAAAACGCTTGCTCAGCGCGGTTGCCTTGATCATTTCCCTGAATGTGGTTGCACGTGCACGTGCACGGCCCTCGGTGGACTTTCATCGGTCTTTCAGGACACTTTCGTGGCAGTGGCGGCCCAGGGTTACGCCGACTGGACTACGGATTGTCACATCGAGGTATCGGAACGTGATGAAGTGCTGGCTCGGGCAGGTGGTCGCAGGCAGACTCTGGGGTGAATCATTGCCTCCAGCGAGGGGTGGCGCTGGTGACCATGGATTTCAAGATCCTCGGGCTGACGCGTGTGCGCACGGCTGGTGGTTTTACCCACAAATGGGGCACGCGGAAAGAGCGAGGAGTCCTCGCCGTCCTGCTCCTGAACGTCGGTCGGGCGGTTTCGGTCCGCAATCTGGCGGAATGGGTTTGGGGAGATGGCAAGTCACCCCGAGACCCGGCTGCCACCCTGTCCACCTACACCACCCGAATACGGGCGGCGTTGAAACAGCTCGACCTGCCCGGACAGCTCAAGACCGAGGACGGCGCGTACCGCTTCGTCGTGGACGAGACGAGCATCGACTACCACTCCTTCCAGCAGAGCGTGCGCGACGCGCGGCGGATGGGCAGGGCGGGAGACGCCGAAGGCGCGTGCGCGTTGGTGGAATCCGCGTTGCGGTTGTGGGAGGAACGCCCGCTGGCCGACCTGGAGACCGAACGGGCCGAGAACTGGCGCCGGGTGGCGACCAGGGACGACTGGCTCTCGGCGCACGACGCCCTGCTCTACGGGCTGCTCGGCCTGGGCGAGTACGAGGAGGTGCTTCGTCTCGCGAAAGCGGCGCAGGTGGACCACGACGCGGACGTGTTGCTGGCGAAGCGCAGGCTCCAGGCCCTTTTCGCCCTGCGGCGCAAGGAAGAGGCGGTCCAGTACTTCTACGACTACTACCAGCGCGCGAAGGCCGGCGGTGCGCCGGAACGCGCCGAGGAGCTCCGCGAGTTCCACAACGACCTGCTCGGTGCGGCCAACGGCAGGAAGCCGGAGCCGCGGGCCGCGGACCGGATCGTCATCTCGCCCCGCCAGTTGCCTTACGACGTCGACGGGTTCACCGGGCACGCCGACCTGATCGCCGACTTGGACGCCTTGGTCACGACCCGGCCGAAACCCCGGCTGATCGCCTTGGACGGCCTGCCGGGCGTCGGCAAGACCGCGTTGGCGGTGCACTGGGCGCACCGGGTGCGCGACCGCTTCCCGGACGGTCAGTGGTGCATCAACCTCAACGGGTTCGGCGACGGGCCCTCGGTGACCGAGGAGGAGGCGGTCATCCGGTTGCTCGACGCGTTGCAGGTGTCGGCGGACTGCCCGCCCACGGCGGAGGCACGTCGGAACAAGCTGCGGGACGTGCTGTCCACGCGGCGGCTGCTCGTGCTGCTGGACAACGCCGCCGACGCCGACCACGTGCGCGGCCTGCTGCCGATCCTGTCGGGTTCCGTCGTGGTGGTGACGAGTCGGCTGCGCCTGAGCGACCTGGCGCTCGGCCACGGTGCCCGCTGCTTCACGGTCGCGCCCCTGGACCTGGAACTCGCGGTCGGCTGGTTGCGGGACAGGTTGGGCTCCCGGGCGTCCGCCGAACCCGACGCGGTGGACGAGATCGCCGCTCTCGCCGGTGGCATCCCGCTCGCCCTGGGGGTCATCGGCGAGTACATCGCCGCGCAACCCGGCAAACCGCTCGGCGACTTCGCCGTCCAGCTGCGCGCACGCGGTGCGGTGCTCGGCCTGAAGGCCGGCAGGTCGTCGGCGATCGTCCCGCTCAGCGCGGTGTTCGACTGCTCGTACCGGGCGTTGAGCGCGGATGTTCGCAGGCTCTTCCGCCTGCTGGGGCTCTACCCGGGGCTGGTGCTCCAGCGCGAGGCGGCGGCGGCGCTGGCGGGTCTGCCCGAACGGGAGGTGCGCGACCAGCTCGAGCAGTTGGTGTGGGCCAGGTTGCTGGAAGCCCGCGAGGGCAACAGGTACGCGTTCCACGACCTGCTGAGGGATTACGCCGGCGAACGCGTCGAAGAGGACGAGAGCGAGGACGAGCGCGACCTCGCGGCCCGCCGGCTCCTGGACTGGTACCTGCACACCTGCGACCGCGCCGACCGGATGATCTTCACCTCGCGGCTGCGGGTCCCGATGCTCGCGGCGTCGAGCGACATCGACCCGCTGGAGTTCACCGACGTCGAGGCCGCCGTGGACTGGTGCGGTCGGGAGCGGGCCGAGTTGGCGGCCGTCATCCAGTTCGCCGGAGCCCGCGGTTTCCAGGAGCACCTGTGGCGACTGCTCAACTGCATCGGCGAGGTCATGATGCGGCTGGGTTTCAAGGAAGAGGTCCTGCAAGGGATGCGGGTGGCAGTCGATGCCGCGATCTCGGTCGACGACGAGTTCGCCGCGGCGGGGACGCTGTGCAACCTGGGCCTGGCTCACGCCCGTTTCCACGAGTACGACGAGGCCGAGCAGTGCTACCGCAGGGCGCACCGGATGTTCGTCGAGATGGGCAGCGCGATCGGCATCGCGACGGTGTTGCGCAACATGGGTGAGCGCCGCGCCGCGATCGGTGACGTCCCCGGCGCCCTGAGGACCCTGGAGGAGGCGCTGACGGTCGCCGAGGAGCTGGGCAGCGCGGACACGGAGGCCGGGATCCTGCACCGGATGGGCGAGGCGATGCGGCTGGGAGGCCGACTGGAGGACGCGATCGCCAAGTTCCACCAGGCGTGGTCGTTGCGGGAACGCATAGGGGACATCGGCGGCATCGGCACCTCGATCGCCTCCCTCGCCGCGGCCCACCGCGAGCAGGGGGACCACTTCGGCGCGCTGACCCTCGCGCACCGCGCCCTGGTGATGCTGCGCCAGGCAGGGGAGATCGCCCTGGAGGGGCAGACGAGCACCACGCTCGCCGCGGTGCACCGCGACCTCGGGGACCTGGAGAAGGCGGAGTTCCACGCCGAGAGGGCCGTCGCGTTGACCAAGCAGGCCCGAGACTTCCTCCGCCAAGCGGGCGCGCAGGACATCCTGGGGCAGGTGCGGTGGGCGCAGGGCCGGCACGGCGCCGCACGCGAGTGCTGGACAGCGGCCTACGAGTTGTACTCTGACCTCAAGGATTCGCGTGCGAGTGGAATCCGGGCACACCTGGATGAATGGGTTGAACCCGACTTGCCGCAGAGCAGGTCATCCGATATTGCATCTCACCCATCCCTCGTTCGTGGTGTTGATACACCCAGGACATGAGCGGGCATCTCGGGGACTGCACCGCGGCTTACACGCCGGGATGACGGAGTCACCTGGTTCAAGTGGATCGGTGCACGTGGAGTAGGGGCGCTCGTCCGGTCGTCGTCCCGCCCTGACATGATCACGCCGTGCACAACAACGAAAATGAGGTGGTGCGAGCGGTACCGGAGGGGCGGCGCGCCAAGCGCCTGGTCGCTTTCACGGTGCTCGCACTCACATTGATGACGGCGGTGGCCACGCCTGCATGCGCGACCACCGCCTTGAAGCAACCGACCAGCACCCCGGCGACCGTCTCTCAGTCCGGACCGAGTTCCCAGTCGATGTTGTGGGGTTGAATATTCAGTGAGCCGCTGATCATCGATCGGCGGACCCTCCCACATAGCACATAGTGCCCGGTTCGGGGCTAACCCGAACCGGGCACACTTATGTGCATTTGCAGCATGGCTTGATGGACGCGCCGCGTACAAGGGGCGCGCCGCGTTACTGCTGTCACACTTTAGGGTGATGTTTGGTCGAAGGTATCCCCGACGGTATGGAATTTGTGCTTTCCGCCTGGTCACAGCGGGTCTCCTATTGAGACGATTTGCTGGCGTGTCAGGTAGTGCTCGCGCGTTGCCGAGGAGTGCCGGGAACCCGGGGTCCCGGCGCCGGGTGGAACGCGGGAACGGGGTCGTTCGGCGCCGGCCACGCCGGTTCCGGCAGGTCGAGCAGGCGGTACGCGGTCCGCCGCACCAGCGTGGCCGCCTGCCCGGGGCGTGAGCTGATCGCGCCCGCCAACTCCCGGTGGTCGTCGGGCGCCCGGAGCAGTTGCCGCCTCGGCGAGGTGCCCGGGTCGAACCGCGACGCCGTCCCGAGCAGCAGGTCGGCGAGACCCCCGGGCCGCAACTCCTCCAGCGGTGGGACGAGCGCCGTGCGCCGACCGAGGGCGGCGGCGTACTGGGTGGTGGAGCCGTGGTCGCCCAGGACCGCGTCGCTCGCCACGACCACCGCCCGCCAGCCCTCCTCCGGCGGCACCAGCACGAGGCCGGCGCGCAGGCTGTCGGCCAGCCACGAGCGGATCTGCCAGGGGCCGTGCACGGCCCAGGCGTTCGGGTGCAGCACGGCGGCCACCCGGTCGCCGTGCTCGGCCGCCTCGCGCGTCAGCGACCGGTACACCCCGGGGTGCGCGCCGAACACCGAGCGGGTGGTCCACGTCGAGCTGATCGTGAACAGCGACCGGTCGTCGGGCACGCCGAGGGCGCGTCGGTACTCCGCCCGGTGCGGGGCGCTCGCCACCATGCGGTCCAGGCAGATGTCGCCGGTCACCACCGCCTTCGGGACGGCTTCCGGGCAGGACCCGCGCAGGAGGTCCAGCTCGGTGTCGTGGCCCAGGCAGAGCGCCGCAGCGACCACGCGCCCGTCGCGGACCAGCAGGCTCCGGTCGAGGCCGTGCACCGGCGCGGGACCGCCCCGCCGGGGGCGCAGGCGGGACTTGGCCAGGCCCGCTCCGTGCGGCACGACCAGCACGGGGCCGCGCACCCGGTCCACGGACCGGAAACTGGCCGCCAGCACCAGGTCGAACTCGTGCCGGACCGCCTGCGACCACGGCACGACCAGCCCGCCGAGGTCCCGCGCGTACTCGGCGGCGCCGGACCAGGCGCCGTCGTCGTCGGGCACGGTGAACAGCACCTGCACCCTCTCGTCACCCTCGAACAGCGCGAGCAGGTCGGCCAGCCTGGTGCCCGCCACCACGTGCGGCACCAGGACCAGCGCCGTTCGAGCCGCCTCCCTGGTGATCCGGCGGGACGCCCCCGCGCCGATCGGCCCGTTGATCCACCGGTCGCCACCCATCGGCCCTCCCTGTCGGTTCGCTGTGGGGCCTTCTCCCGGCCCGCCGGAGCGCGGAACACTCCGGCGACGGACTCGAACCGTAAGGAGTGGTCATGTCTCGCACCCTCGGTGCGCTGGCCGCCGTGGTGCTGGGGGTCTCCCTGGTCACCGCCGCGCCCGCCGCCGCAGCGCAAGCGCACCCGTTCCCGACCCGATTCCCCCTGCCGGACGGCTTCCTGCCCGAGGGCATCGCGATCGGCGCGGCGCCCACCGCCTACTTCGGTTCGCGCGCCGACGGCGACCTGTTCCGCGTCGACCTGCGGACCGGGCGCGGCGAGGTGTTCAGCCAGGGGCCCGGCACGGCGTCGGTCGGGTTGAAGGTCGATCGGCGCAAGAGGTTGTTCGTGGCCGGCGGCGCCGGGGGCGACGGGCGCGTTGTCGACGCGAGAACGGGAAAGATCCTCAAGTCTTATCGGTTCGCGGAGGACGCGAACACGTTCGTCAACGACGTCGTGATCACCGATGACGCCGCCTACTTCACCGACTCGCGGAAGGCGGTGCTCTACAAGATCCCGTTCGGCCGGCACGGCGACTTGCCCGAGTCCCACACCGCCATTCCGCTCAGCGGGGACTTCGCCTTGACGCCGGGTGTGAACAACGCCAACGGCATCGCCGAGACGCCCGACGGCAAAGCGCTGCTGATCGTGCAGAGCAACACCGGTCAACTCCACCGGGTCGACGAGCGCTCCGGCGCGACCCGCGTGGTGGACCTGGGCGGCGAGGTGCTGACCAACGGTGACGGCCTGCTGGTCGAGGGCCGCACCCTCTACGTGGTGCAGAACCGCCTCAACACGCTGGCCGTCTTCACGCTGGCCAGGGACGGCGCCCGCGGCGCGCTGGTGACCAAGATCACTGACCCGCGGTTCGACGTGCCGACCACGGTGGCCTCGTTCGGTCACCGCCTGTACCTGCCGAACGCCCGCTTCACCACCCCTCCCACGCCCACGACGACGTACGACGCGGTTTCCGTTCCCCAGGCGTGAAAGTCAGGGGGCCGATCAAGAGAAGTTCACATCGGCCCCCTGTTCGGGGTGTCACTCGACTAGGTAACCTCATCGTCGCGTCGCGCGAGTGATCGCTGTCTCTTCGTAATAATGATCTTCTAGTGTTACCGTTCCGTGGCCGGATCGGGTGAACGAAGAGACAGCGCCCCTAGTGCTGCGCCTGACCTGGTACCTGGACGAGGCTGCGGAGTGCTGTGAAGCAGAAGAGCACCACGGAGACGAACTACAAGACGATCCGCTCGCGACTCACCGGCGTCGTCGTCGTCCCCAGCATCGTCCTGCTCATCATGTGGGCCCTGTTCTCCTCTTACACCGTCTTCGACGGCTTCTACCTGCGGGCGGTGGCGCAGGGCGTGCGGGACGCCTCGATCCCGGCCGTCCAGACCTTCGCCTCGCTCCAGAAGGAACGCGAGCTGAGCATGACGGCGCTGGCCCTGCCGGACGCCGGCACCAGCGACCTGGAGGCCCAGCAGCGGAACACCGACCGCGCGGTCACCGAGATGCGGGCCGCGTTCACCGAGCTGGCCTCGCAGGCCCCGCCGGAGATCGTCGAGCGGATCAACGCGCTGAACGCGCTGGTGGACCAGCTGCCGCAGCGCCGCTCCGCGCTGGCGGCGGGCCGCGCGTCGAAGGCCGAGATCTACACGTACTACAACAGCGTGCTCGACGCCGGTGACGCGCTGTTCAGCGTGCAGGCGCGCGTGGTGCCCGACGCCGAGTCGATGAAGGGCGCCATCACCGCCTCCGACTACTTCAAGGCATCCGACTGGATGTCCCGGGCCACCTCGCTGGCCTCGGGCGCGCTGGCCGCCGGGCGGTTCGCGCCCGAGGAGCACGTCGAGTTCGCCAGCCTGGTCGGCGCCTACCACTCCTCCTTCGAGTCGAACGAGCCCCACGCACGTCCCGAGGTGCGCGAGCACTACCGGTTCATGGTCGAGGGCGACGAGTGGAAGCGCCTGATCGAGTTCGAGGGCAGGCTGGTCCAGAACGGCGACCGGCCGCTGGAAGCGGGCTCGCTCCAGGAGTGGCAGAACGTCAGCGGCCCGATCTCGGCCGAGCTGACCGCGCTGGTCAGCGAGCAGGCCACCAGCGCCGTCGGGGTCACCATGTCGCGCGGCGAGAGCAAGTTCCGGACCGTGATCGTCGGCAGCCTCATCGCGCTGCTCGCGGTCATCATCGGCATCCTGATCGCCATCCGCACGTCGAACCGCCTGGTCAACAAGGCCCTGATCACGCGCCTGGCGTCGCTGAAGAAGGACTCGCTGACCCTGGCCCACGAGCGCCTGCCCGACATCGTCGACCGGCTGCGCGAGGGCAAGCACGTGGACGTCGAGGTCGAGGTGCCGCCGCTGGACTACGGCAGCGACGAGATCGGCCAGGTGGCCGACGCGTTCAACGCCGCCCAGTACACCGCCGTGGCCGCGGCCGTCAAGGAGAGCCAGGCCCGCGAGGGCGTGAACCGGGTCTTCCTCGACATCGCGCACCGCAACCAGGGCCTGGTGCACCGCCAGCTGAAGATCCTGGACAAGCTGGAGCGCGAGGAGGAGAACCCCGAGCAGCTCGACGCGCTGTTCCAGCTCGACCACCTGGCCACCCGCGCCCGCCGCAACGCCGAGAACCTGATCATCCTGGCGGGCGAGCAGCCGGGCAGGCAGTGGCGCAAGCCCGTGCGGCTGCTCGACGTGCTGCGCGCCGGCGTGGCCGAGACCGAGCAGTACGTCCGGGTCAAGGTCAACCCGGTGCCGGACACCGCGCTGGTGGGCGCGGCCGTCGCCGACACCATCCACCTGATCGCCGAGCTGGTGGACAACGCCACCGCGTTCTCCTCGCCCCGGTCCCAGGTGCAGGTCCACGCCAGCGAGGTGCCGCAGGGCATCGTGGTGGAGATCGAGGACCACGGCCTCGGCATCAACCCGGAGGACCGCGACCAGCACAACGCCATGCTGGCCGACCCGCCGGAGTTCGACGCGATGCGCCTGCGCGGCGAGTCCCGCCTGGGCCTGTTCGTGGTCGCCAGGCTGGCCGCCCGCCGCGGCATCCACGTCGAGCTGCGCGAGTCGCCCTACGGCGGCACGCTGGCGCTCGTGCTCATCCCGTCCTCGATCGTCGCGGGCCCCAGCACGGTGACCGAGCCCGCCGAGACGCGGCAGCTGCCCCGCCGCCCCTATCACGACATCCCGGAGCAGGGCGACGACCCAGTGCGAGACGCCGGCTTTCCCGACACCTCCCGAGACCTCGAAGGCTTCTGGGCCCAGGCGGAGGCCGCGGCCAACGCCGGTGCCACGACCAACAACAACCACGTCAACACCGCGCCGCCCGCCCCGGATCCCCTCCCCGAGGTCGAGCGGATGAGCGGCGGGCTCGACCTGTCGCAGCGCAGTGGCGAGCTGGAACTGCCGCAGCGCAACCGGGCCGAGGCGTGGCCCGACGCCGAACCGAAGCCGACCGCCGGTGCCGCCGGCCGGCCCGAACTGCCCCGCAGGCGCAGGCAGCAGAACCTCGCGCCGCAACTGGTGCGCAACGATTTCCACCCTTCGCCCGAACCGCTCGCCGAGGTCGATCCCGAGAAGTCCGCAGACCGGGTCCGAAAGGGCCTGTCGGCGTTCCAACGGGGCACGCGCGACGCCCGTCGCACAGGTGAGGACCTCGAACCCTGACCAGCAGCAGTGGCCGGACGACTGGAAACCGGAAAGGCATACCGATGAACGACATGGCCAGCCAGCACAACGAACTGAACTGGTTGTTGGAGGACCTGGTCACACGCGTGGTCGGAGCCCGGCACGCCGTGGTCCTCTCGGCGGACGGTCTGCTGCTGGGCCGCTCGGCCGGTCTGTCGAAGGACGACTCGGACCACCTGTCGGCCATGGCCTCGGCGTTCCAGAGCCTCGCCCGCGGCACCGGGCGGCACTTCGGCGGCGGCGCGGTGCGGCAGACCATCGTCGAGATGGAGCACGCCTACCTCTTCGTCACCGCGGCGGGGCACGGCGCGTGCCTGGCCGTGCTCGGCGAGGAGGACTCCGACATGGGCATGATCGCCTACGAGATGAACATGCTGGTCAAGCGGGTCGGCACCTACCTGTCGTCCGCGCCGCGCGGCACCGCCGCGGCGAGCCTGCCCGCTGCCCGCAGGTCGTCCTGATGAACGGCCGCGAGGACTGGTGGTACGACGAGGCGGCCGGCCCGCTGGTCCGGCCGTACGCGATGGTGCGCGGCCGCACCCGGCCGCTGCGCCCGGAACTGCACCTGGTCACGCAGGTGCGGGCGATGCCCTCGCCGTCCGACCCGGACTCGTTGTCGGTCGAGCACCTCGAAATCATGGAGCTGTGCCGGCGGCCGCTGTCCGTGGCGGAGGTCGCCGCCTACCTCGACGTGCCCCTGGTGGTCGTCAAGGTGCTGTTGAGCGACCTCATCCAGCGCGGTGACGTCGTGATCCGAGACCCCTCCCGAGCTCCGGTGGTACCGGACCGGAACCTGTTGCAGGCAGTGCTGGATGGTGTCCGTGGAATCTGAGCGGCCGGGTGGGGAACTGCTGGTCCCCACCCCTGTCAAGATCGTCATCGCCGGTGGTTTCGGCACCGGCAAGACGACGCTGGTCAACTCGGTCAGCGAAATCCCGCCGCTGCACACCGAGGAACTGCTCACCGAGGCCGGTGTCGGCGTCGACGACGTCGTCGGCCTGGAGAACAAGGAGACCACCACGGTCGCCCTGGACTTCGGGCGCATCACGATCAACCCCGAGGTGGTGCTGTACCTGTTCGGCACGCCGGGCCAGAACCGCTTCTGGTTCATGTGGGACGAGCTGGCCTACGGCGCGATCGGCGCGGTGATCCTCGTGGACACCCGCCGGCTCGACAGCAGCTTCCCGTCGATCGACTTCTTCGAGCGGCGGGGCATCCCGTTCATCATCGCGGTGAACTGCTTCGAGGGCGCGCACCAGTACGGCGTGGAGGAGGTCCGGCGGGCGCTGGACGTCGACGACGCCATCCCGCTGGTGCTGTGCGACGCGCGTGACCGCGAGTCGTCGAAGACCGTGCTGGTCAGCCTGATCCAGCACACGATGGACCGGCTCGACGCGATGGCCTGAGAGGACCGCCGGGCGCTCCGGGCCGCACCGCGGCGCCCGTCGGCGGGGAACGCCTGCCGGCTTGGCGCACCGGGGACCGGGACAGGAACTCGGAACCGACCGCGAACCCAGTGGCGAAACCCGCGCCCGGGCGGGGCACGTTCCAGCGGAAGAAATCGGGCCCGCGACCCCCGAG